>JAEWYD010000099.1 GCA_023462275.1 Actinomycetes bacterium | reverse complement strand
GGCCCGGCCAGCCCTGGCAGACCAGGGCGCCGGCGAGGCGGTCGTTGGCGCCCGACGCCTCGCCCGCGGCCATGCCGTGCCCCGCCGTGAAGAGGACGTCGGGCGCGTCCACCGCGGTGAGGAGCGCCGTCAGGCGTTCGCTCGTGGCACCGTCGCCGACCTCGGCATCGATCGCCCAGCCCTGCGAGAGGTCCCGGACGTCGTCGGCGAGCGGCTGCACCAGCCCGCTGGCGCTCAGCTCGGTGGAGCGGTCGCCGGGGTGGCGTGGCGCGAAGAACCCCAGGCTCGGTGGGCGCGACAACGGCATGGCCCCGTCGTTCCGGCCTGCGCGGCGCTCGTCGGCGATGACGGAGGAGACGTAGCGCGCGTAGTGCTCCGGCGTGGGGAGGTCGAGCCGGCCGACCGCGTAGGAGACGCCGAGCTGGTACTGGAGCTCGAACCGGAGCTCCTCCGGCGAGCCGAGGAGCATGAGGTAGTACGGCACCCGTCGGGGATCGGCGACTCCGGGCCCCATGCCGTACCGAGCCAGGAAGTCGTCCTTCTCCTCGCCCGGACCCGCGGTGAGGACCCGGTACCGCTCCCCCGCCTGCTCCTGCCGCAGGGCCAGCAACGGCCGCACCGCCTCCAGGACCGCCGGGTCCGACACCTCCGGGAGCACGACACCCCAGCCCGCGCGGGACAGGTCGTCGGCCCGCGGTCCGAGGGCGTAGGAGACGCCGAAGTGCGCCTCGTCGCTCTGGTGCCGACGCCGGACCTCGCCACCGGCGGGCGGAAGCCCGGCGCGCAGCTCCGCCGCGAGACTCGCGACGGCGAGCGGCGGCGTCAGGTAGTCGCCCGTCAGGGCGTCCACCCCGTTGAGGACCAGCACGTCCTCGGCCACCTCGGCAACCATCGGCCTGCCCCCAGACCACCCGCCTCCGTTCAGGATCGCACGCGGCAGGCCGGGCGTCACCGGCCGATCACGCGCAGGCGCGGTCGCCGTCGGCGTCGTCCGCCTCGGTGCGCTCGGCGGGAGTGGCAGCCATGACGCGGTCCCGTCCGCCCCGCTTGGCGGCGTACATCCGGGCATCGGCCCGGCGCAGGACGTCGATGGCGTCGTCCCCGGGCCGCAGCTCCGTCACGCCGAAGCTCGCCGTCGTCGCGACGCCGACGGCGGTGGTCACCTCGTCCGGCAGGGCGCGCCGCAGCCGCTCCGCCAGGCCGACGGCGTCGTCCCGGTGCAGGCCGGGTGCGACGATGACGAACTCCTCGCCGCCCAGGCGCGCAACGAGGTCGCCCTCGCGAACGACCCGGGCAGCGACGTCGGCCACGACGCGCAGCACGCGGTCCCCGACGTCGTGACCACGGGTGTCGTTGACCCGCTTGAAGTGGTCGAGGTCGAAGAACACGACGCTGACCGGGTGCTGGGGCCCGACCCGCTCGGCCTGGTGCGCGAGCTCCTCCAGCAGCCGACGGCGGTTCGCCGCGCCGGTGAGCTCGTCGCGGTAGGCCATGCCGCGCATCGCCGCGGCGGCCGCGCTCGCCCGGCTCGCGCGGTCCACCGCCCAGACCATGCGCTCCTTGGCCACGGACAGCACCACCACCAGGCCGAGGAAGACGGCCAGGTAGTAACCGAACCGGAGGCCCTCGTAGACGTAGGCCTCGCCGCCCGGGCGGTTCCCGAGCGACACGGCGAGGACGGCGGTGGCCGTGACCGCGAGCAGGAGGCCGTGCACGAAGGCCACCCGCGTGCGCTGGAAGAGGAACCCGACGATCACGCAGGTGACGACTCCGAGCAGGGGCGACGGGTACAGCGACCCCCAGGCGGTGGCGGCGTCGGGCGCCTCGGCGGTCCGCCCGGCGATCACCACCACCCAGAAGGTCTCCAGACCGATGAGGGTCGTGAGCGCGAACGCCGTCGCGAGCCGGGGCCGGCGCAGCAGGACCCACGAGAACATGAGGAGGTAGCTGAAGAGGACCGGGTAGCCGAAGGCGACCCACGGGTCGTCCCCGCGCTCGCGGAACCACGAGAAGACGAGGCTCGGCAGGCACAGCGGGATGCCGAGAGCCACCACGCGCCGCGCGAGAACGCCGACGTCATCGCCTCGTCGGTGACCGAGAACCGGGATCCGCCGTGCCACGCCCCACCTCGCTCACCGTCGTACGAAACCTGCTGTTGATCAAGTCTCGCCTGGGACGGACGCTCTGCGGGCCTGTTTCACCCGATCGGGGGCGTGGCAAATTACTCCGTACTGATCCCTGGGCTCGCCTCAGGACTCAGAGCTGAGGACTCAGAGCCTCAGGACTCAGGCACGCTCGACGCGGTCGGCCTGCGGTCCGCGGTCGCTCTGTCGAACCGCGTACCTGACCCGGTCACCCTCGCGCAGCATGTCGACGCCCCGCACGACCGACGCGTGCACGAAGAGGTCGGCACCACCCGAGTCGGGGGTGATGAAGCCGAAGCCGCGGTCGGCGTCGTAGCGCGCGACGACGCCCTCGCCTCCGCGCACGGGCGCCCCCGACGCCGGGCGACGGCCCGACCCACCGCGCACCGGTGCCGTCGGCGCACCACCGCGGGCCGACCCGCGGGCAGGAACGCGCGCGGACCCGAGGCCCGAGCCGTGCCCGGAACCGTGCCCCGACCCGTGCACCAGGCGCACGTCCCGCGCCTGCGGCCCGCGGTCACCAGGCGCGACGCCGAACGCCACGCGGTCGCCCTCGGCGAGCCCGGACAGGCCCGGGGCGAGCGAGCGGGCGTGCACGAAGACGTCCTCGCCACCAGCGTCGGGCGTGACGAAGCCGAAGCCCTTGTCGGCGTCGTACCAGGTCACCGTGCCGTCCGCGCCGTCCCTCGCCACCGCGGGCGCGGCGGCCTCGGGGCGCAGCGGCAGCAGGTGATCCGCCTGCGGGCCCTTCTCGCCGTCGACCACGAGGAAGGCCACCCGCTGACCCTCGGTGATCACCCCACCGCCGACGATCGCGGAGCTGTGCACGAAGATCTCGGCGCCACCGCCGTCCGGCGTGACGAAGCCGTACCCCTTGGCCGGCTCGTACCACGCGACGGTCCCGAGCACGCCCAGCGGCGCGTCGGGAGCCACGTCGCCGGTGACGCGCACACGCCGCGCCTGCGGTCCGCGGTCCCCCTCGCCGACCTCGAACTCGACCGTCTGCCCCTCGCGGAGCGCGCGGGGTGCGTCACCGCCCAGGATCTCCGAGGCGTGCACGAACAGGTCCTCCGCCCCGTCCTCAAGGGCGAGAAACCCGAACCCTCGCTCGGCGTCGAACCATCGGACAGTTCCTCGGGGCACGGCAGAACTCCTTGTCGAGACGAGCGTTGCTGACGCCAGTCTCCCCCCAGAGCTGCGCATCGCCCGCATCGTGCCCCCGACCTCCGCCGGGGCGACGTGGGCCGAGCTGCCGCCGACGGAGGTGTCAGGCCTTCGTCAGGCGCAGGTGCCACTCCTCGGGTCCGGCGACGAGCGTCTCCGTCGAGGCAAGGCCACGGGCGGCGAGCTGCGCCAGGAGCGGCCGCGGCTCGTGCGGCGCCACCAGGATCAACGTGCCACCGGTCGGCAGCGCGTCGAAGGCGCCGAACACGACGCCGTGGCGGATGGCGTGCGGGATGGTCCGCACGTCCAGCATGGGCTCCCGCTCGTCGTGACCGCCGCAGCCGCAGCCTCCGGCGGCGGGGGCGGGGGCGGCGGGCAGGATGTCGACGTTCTCGGTCATCGGGGTTCCTCCGGGTCGTGTGTCGAGATGGTGAGGTGACAGGTGTCGGGGGTGGCGAACGGCACGAGGCCCGCCCGGACGCGATCGCCGTCGGTCGCGCCGGCGACCGCGGACTCGATGAGGCCGAGGTGCACGCGGCACACCACCTGGGGCGTGCGGCGCGCGGCCGCGCGGAACGGGCAGGCCCGCAGGCGGAGGCCGACGTCGCACGGCTCGGGGTCGAAGCCGAGCGCGTCGGCGAGGGCGCGCACGCGCACGTCGGC
>JAEWYD010000098.1 GCA_023462275.1 Actinomycetes bacterium | reverse complement strand
GTGCAGCTCGGCCCGCCGCTCGGCGGGCACCAGGCCGAGCAGCTCGGCGTCGGACCCGGCGGCGAGCGCGGCGTCGGCGGCCGCGACGAGGGGCTCGTGCGTCCCGGCGGGCTTGATGCCGGTGAAGGCGACACCCTCCCCCGCGCGGTGCAGCCGGACGAGCGTCTCGAGGAAGAGCCGGTCCGCGACCGCGGCGGCCTCGGGCCCGAGCCCCCGGACCCGCAGCGCGCGCTCGAAGACCTCGCGCAGCTCCGCCTCGTCGTCGGCCGGGATCCACGGGAGGGCGTGGCGGAGGTCGCCGGACTCGAGCGCGCGGCGGCCGTCGGCAGCGGCCGGGCCGTCGTCGGTGTCGCAGTGCGCCTGGACGACGCCGGGGCGCAGGGCCGCGAGCAGGGCGCCGAGGCGTGCGGTCAGCGAGCGGAGCGGAGTGGTCATGGGTCCTCCTCGACGTGGGGCACCGGTCGGCCGGCGCCACCGTGGCTGGTACCCCCAGGAGTACGCCGGCGGGCGCGCGACGTCCTTGACGCAGATCAAGCGCGCCCGACGCCGCAGCGCCCGTTCGCGAGCGCTCCGTGGCCCATCCGTGGGCGCAGGTCCCAGGCGGGCAGTCGTAGGCTCGAAGGCGTGGCAACCCTCAGCTCGGTGAAGTCCCAGCACGTGGTCCAGGCACTCGCGGAGTACGACGAGAGGGGTGACGAGCAGTTCCTCGAGCTCTACGGGTTCGAGCCGGCGCCGGCCTTCGCGATCCTCCACGAAGGCCGCCGCTACGACGCGCAGGCCGTCCTCGGCGTCGCGCACCGGTTCGCCACCGGTCGCCTCGCGACCCCGGACGAGGTCGCCAACGAGATGCCCGGCGCGCTCGGCATCCTGCGCCGCCGCGGCTTCGAGGTGACGGAGCCGACGTCGGGCCCCGTGGTCCAGAAGGCGGCCCGCGCCGCGCGCGCACCCCGGGCGCCGCGCGCCTCCCGGAGCACCGCGCCGCGCACCCCCGCGCGCTCCGACTCGGCCCGCGCCGAGCTGGCTCGCGAGGAGCGGATGACCATCTGCCCCACCTGCTTCACCGCCCTGCCCGGCACCGGCGTCTGCGACACCTGCGGCTGACGGCGCTCGCCTATCGTGGGCGGGTGCCCGCCACCAGCCCGACCGTCACCGTCCTGTCCGGCGGTGGGGGCGGCGCCAAGCTCGCGCATGGGTTCGCCCAGCTGTCGGGCGAGGCCATCGGGCAGCTGACGGTCGTCGCCAACACCGCCGACGACGCCGAGCTGCACGGCCTGTGGATCAGCCCGGACGTCGACACCGTCATGTACACCCTCGCCGGCCGCATCGACCCGGCGAAGGGCTGGGGCGTGACGGGCGACTCGTTCGTCGCGCACACGGCCATGGGCGAGCTCGGCGCCGACACCTGGTTCCTGCTCGGCGACAAGGACCTGGCCACCCACGTGGTCCGCACCGCCCGCCTGCGCGCGGGCGCCACGCTCACCGAGGTGACGGCGCAGCTGTGCGCGGCGCTCGGCGTCGGGCCGCGCGTGCTGCCGATGAGCGACGACCCCGTCGCGACGACGCTGCTCACCGCGGACGGCCGGCTCGGGTTCCAGGAGTACTTCGTGGCGCGCCGGCACGCCGACACGGTGCTGGGCGTGGAGCTCCACGGCGTGGCGGCCGCCCGGCCCGCCCCCGGGGTGCTCGACGCGCTGACCTCGGCCGACGTCGTCGTGCTGGGGCCGTCGAACCCGTTCGTGAGCATCGGGCCCATCCTGGCCGTGCCGGGGGTGCGCGAGGCGCTCGCCCGGACGACGGCGCGGCGCGTGGCGGTGAGCCCGGTGGTCGGCGGGCGGGCGCTCAAGGGGCCCGCGGCGGCGATGCTCTCCAGCCTCGGCCACGACGTCTCCGCGCTGGGCGTCGCGCGCCTCTACGCGGGGCTGGTGGACGTGTTCGTCGTCGACGAGGAGGACGCCGCACTCGCCCCGGCCGTCGCCGGGCTCGGGATGCGGGTGGTGACCGCCCGTACCGTCATGGGACCGGGAGAGGACCGGGCGCGGCTCGCGCGCGACGTCCTCGCCGCCGCCGAGAACGCCCGGTGAGCAGGGCCGATGCCCGGCCCGCCGCGGCCCTCGCGCGCGGCGGTGTCGACGGACCGGTGATCGCCGTCGTGCCGCTGCGCGACGGCTCGAGCGGCAAGACGCGCCTGGCCGGGCACTTCGCGGCCGAGCAGCGCGCCGACCTCGTCACCGCCCTCGCGCGGCACGTCGTCGGGACGCTGCTCGCTGCCCCGGAGGTCACCGCGGTGCTCGTCGTCACGGGTGACCCGGCGTACGCCCGGGCCGCCCTGCCCGCCGACCCCCGGCTGCGCGTGCTGGCGCAGCCCTCCGAACGCCGGGGCCTGAACGAGGCGGTGGCGCTCGGGCAGGCCGCCGCCGTCGCCGACGGCGCCGCCCGCGTACTCGTGATCCACGCCGACCTGCCGCTCCTCGCGCGCGACGACGTCGCGGCCCTCCTCGCGCCCGACGCCCCGGTCGTGATCGCGCCCGACGGCGCTGGCACGGGCACGAACGCCGTGGTGCTGGACGGCGGCGTGCGGGGGTTCGCGTTCCGGTTCGGCGTCGGCAGTAGGGCCGCGCACGAGGCGGAGGCCGCCGCCGTCGGCCTGGCGACCGCCGTCGTGCAGCGCCCCGGGACGGCGACCGACCTGGACACACCGTCGGACTGGGCCGCCCTGCCCGACGTCGTCCGCGCCCGCCTCGGCAGCTAGGGAGGCGCGGCCGGCTGACCGCGCCGGGCGGCCGACCCTCAGTCCGACCAGCGGCCCCGGTGCACCACCTCGTCCAGCGGACGCCTGCGCCGACGCGACGGCGAGCCGGCGGCAGCCTTCTCGCTCGGCGGCGCGGGGTGCCCGACGGCGATCGCGCCCACCGGCGCGTACTCGCCCGGGATGCCGAACGCCTCCCGCAGCGGGTCCACGCCCTCACCGGGGACGCCGAAGAACGCGGCGCCCAGCCCCTCGTCCACGGCGGTGAGCAGCGCGAGCAGCGACGCCATCCCGACGTCGACGTGCCAGTACGGCACCGGCCAGCGGGCCTCCTCCTCGTCCGTCCAGCCCTTGTCGGGCTCGGCGTAGCGGCCGAGGTAGGCGGCCTTGCTCGACAACGGCACGATCAGCACCGGTGCCGTCCGCATGCCGCGGAGCCACGTGTCCGGTTCGGCCAGCCGCTCGGGCGGCGTGGTGACCTGCCAGAACCGGTCGACGTCGTCGGGCCGGTCCAGCACGAGGAATGCCCACCCCTGCGTGAACCCGGCGCTCGGCGCGCGCACGGCCGCGGCGAGCATGCGGTCGACGGCGGCCGGGTCCACCGGTTCGGGCAGGTAGCGGCGCACCATGCGGCGCCGGCGCACGACCTCGCTGAGCTCCATCCCCCGATCCTCGCCTACACCTAGGCTGCCGTCGTGACCGAGCCCGAACGGTGCCCGTGCGGGACCGGCCTGCCCTACGGCGAGTGCTGCGGCCCGCTGCACGACGGCGGCCGCGCGGTCACGGCCGAGGCGCTCATGCGCTCGCGGTTCAGCGCCTTCGCGCGCGGCGACGTCGCCTATCTCGAGCGCACCTGGCACCCGCGCACCCGCCCGCGCGACCTGGAGCTCGACCCCGAGCTGCGCTGGTACCGCCTCGACGTCCTGCGCACCGAGCGGGGCGGCCTGGTGGACGACGACGGCGTGGTCGAGTTCCGGGCGTACTACCGGTCGCCCACGGGCCGGGGCGCGTTGCACGAGGTCAGCCGCTTCGTCCGCGAGCGCGGCGCCTGGCTGTACGTGGACGGCGTCGTCGGCCGCGACTGAGCCCCCTGCCCCACCTTCCACCCGCCCCACCCCTCCGCAA
>JAEWYD010000097.1 GCA_023462275.1 Actinomycetes bacterium | reverse complement strand
CGTCCACGCCGCTCCAGCAGTCGCCGGCGCTGGGCGCGACCGCCTCGGTGCGCCCGAGCGTCCGCGACGCCGTGGGTCCCAGGAGGCCGCCGCCGGGCAGCATCGCGAGGGCGGCCACCGCGAGCGCCGCCACCACGAGGCCCCCGGCCGCCAGCGCCATGACCTGCACCCGGACTCGCCGCCCAGGGCGCCGACGCCCGACGCCCTCCGTCCCCACCGGCACGCTCATGAGCCCCCCTCGGTCGACGATCGACCCGGCGCGGTCGGCCGGGCGCCGGCCACGACCGGCCCGGCCGATCCTGGCCGCTGAGCCGACACGGCCCGGCGTTATCCACAGAAGGCGCCGTCCTGGTGGCTGCGGTGCCGGTCGTCCACAGGCAGGAGGCGGGCGCCGATCTCGTCGACCGGACGTCGTTACGGTGCCGGGCATGCTGATCAGGGGGACGAGCGCTGCAGCGCCCCGGACGACGACGGTGCTCGCCGTCGTCGTCGTGGCCGCGTGCCTCGGGCTCGCGGCGTGCGAGCGGGGCGACGGGCCGACGACGGCGGACCGGACGACGGCGGCCCGGGCGAACGCGTCGGCATCGCCCGCGGTGTCAGGGCCGCCGCCCGCGTCCGGCTCCGGAACAATGCCGAGCCCGGCCGATGGCGCACCACCCGAGCCGAGCCCGACCCCGAGTCCCGCACCCCGCGACCCGACGCAGCCGCCCGAGCCGCCGGACCCGCTCGCCGCCGCCGACGCCGCGGGCGCGGAGGCCGTCGCCCGCTACGTCGCCGACCTCGTCCCGTACGCCTCGGCCACCGGCGACACGGCCGCGCTCGCCGCACTCTTCGACCCGTCGTGCACCGGGTGCGCGGGGGAGCTCGACAGGCTCGCGGCCCTGGCGGCGAGCGGCCGCCACATGGTGGGCGGAGCGTGCTCGATCACCTGGCTCAGGGCGTTCCCGCTGGACGCCGGAGGCTGGACGGTCGACGTCGACGTGGACCAGCAGCCGTTCACGCTGGCGGACGCGAGCGGCGCACCGGCGCCCGGAGGCCAGATCGCCACCGTCACCTACCACCTGGACGTCGACGTGGCGCACGACGCCGAGGGCTGGCACGTCACCGCGCTGACCAGCCAGGCGATCGCCTACTCCGAGCTGCCAGGGCAGAGCCCGTGACCCGCCCGCGGCGGGTCACGGTCAGGCCGCGAGCCGCCAGGCCAGGATGCCGAAGAGCACGCCGAGGCTGTTGGTGGCCCAGTGCATGCCGGCGCTCGCGATGACGCTGCCGCTGCGCCGCCGCAGCTCGCCGGCCACCACCCCGCCGATCGCGGTGAAGACGACGATGCCGCCGATCACCAGCACCGCGGCCGCCGCGCCCGCAACCCCGATGCCGCGCAGGGTGTCCCCGATGCCGTGGTTCGCCGTGGCGATGTTCAGGGACGGGAGGATGTGCCAGAGCCCGAACAGCACCGACGACGTCACGAGCACCCGCCACGTCGTGACGTGCCGCGAGAGGACCGCCCAGAGCACGGAGCGGAAGGCGACCTCCTCGACGAGGATCGTCGTGACCGGGATCGTCACGAAGGCCGCGAACAGCGCGCTGCCCACGCCCAGGTGGTACCGCACGTCGAGGAACGCGGTGCGGCTGAAGGGCAGGAGCACCCCGACCAGGTAGACGACCGCGACGACGCCGACGACGCCGAGCCCCCACCGCAGGCCGGAGCAGTGCCGGTCGCGGTGCAGGCCGAGCTCGTGCCAGGTCAGGCCGTTCCACCGCGCGAACGCGAGGAGGCCGAGCGCCACGACGGGGCCGAGCCACCACGCCTGCCACACCAGGTGCTCGACGACGTTGACCGCGACGAGGGTCGCGATGACGACGCCGGTGGCCACCCAGGCGGGCACCCGGTCGGAGCGGACGGGCGGGTGTGCGACGTCGGGCGACGCGTCGTCGGGCGCGCCGTCGGGGAGGTCGTGCACGGGAAGGGAGGGAGCAGCGACAGCAAGGGTCACGAGATATCGGTCTGACTCTCGGAGGCGGTGGTCCCTTCGAGTGTCACACGGACGGGCGCGCCTGGACCGGGACGGGTGGGTGAAAGGTGTGTGAGGGTCGCGCCGATTCGGCGCGGGCTCACTCGCCGACGACGACGAGCACCACAGCGTCGCCCGACGGCGCCAGGTACGCCGTCGTGCGCCAGTGCTCGTGGCTGAACGCGGCGTCGAGCGCGGTGCCCGCCAGCAGGTCACCGGTGGGGAGCGCCGGCGCGAGGGCGTCGACGACGTCGGGCGGCGCGTCGGCCGGCGCGAGGTCGAGCGTGCCACGGAGGCGGTCGCCCTCGCCCGCGGGCAGGGTCACGACGGCGTCGATCCAGTACAGCGACGGGCCGGGCGCGTCGCCCGTGCCGAGGGTGCCGCTGAACCACGTGGCGTCGATGGCGCCGTCGAGCGCGGGGATGCGGGTGACGAGGGGCTCGAGGTCGTGGCGCTCGGTGCCGTCGCCGCTCTTCGCGGCCTCACCCGACGCCGCGGTCGTCGCCGTCGACGGGGTCGCCTCGCCGGACCGGTTCCCGCCCGAGTCGGTCTCCAGATCGCAGCCGGCCGTCAGCGCGACTGCCACCGCCGCGACGACCACGGCAACCGCAGCCTTGGCCACCGCAGTCCTGGTCACCGCAGTCCTGGTCACCGCAGTCCTGGTCCGACCCACCACGCGTCCGCCCCGTCCACGCACCCGCGTGGGTGCGATGTCGGCGCCAGCGTAGGGGACCGCCGCCCGGCCGAGCGGGCCGGTTCGCGGTCGCGATCGCGTCGGATCCGCACGCGCGTCCGGATCGCCCGCAGGCCCGCGCCGTGCCTACCGTGCGGGGGTGACCCTCGGACGCGTCCCGACGGCGGCGCTGGCCGGCCTGACCCTCGTCGTCGGCTTCGCCGTCGCCGCCAGCACCACGCGCGCGCTGGGCGGCGTCGTGCTGGTGGCGGGCGTGGCGTGGTGC
>JAEWYD010000096.1 GCA_023462275.1 Actinomycetes bacterium | reverse complement strand
CCAGGCGACTGCGGGGGCGCCCGCGCGGCTGAGCGTGCCTCAGTGCGGCTGATGCTCTCCTAGCCGCACTGACGACGGCCCACGCTGCACCCCTGCGGGAGACGTCGGGTAGGTCAGTCCTCGAGGCCGAGCGCGAACGCCGCATCCAGGTCGTGCGCCGAGTACGACCGGAAGGCGATGTAGGTCTGGGTCCGGATGATGCCCTCCACCTTGCTCATCCGGTCGGCGATCACGTCGGCGAGCTGCTCGTGCTCGCGCACCCGCACCATGGCGATCAGGTCGATCTCGCCGGTCACGGAGTAGACCTCCGAGACCCCGGGTACCTCGGCCACCGCGGCGGCGATCTCGGGGATGCGGGCCGGATCGGCGTCGATCAGGACGATGGCGGTGATCATGGGGGTCCCTCCGGTCGGTGCGTTCGGGCCCATCATGCCGCGCTGTCGGCCCCCACGTCGGACGGCGCCGCGCGGGAGGCACCGACCGCGTCGGCCGCGTCGTCCTCCGGATCGGTCACCGCCTTGAGGGCCCGGCGAACCGCGCCCGCGGTGGTAGGCCCGGCGGGGGAGCGGTAGGCCTCGGCGCCGCGGACCGGGCACGCCCAGCCCTCGCCGACCTCGACGAGTCGCACGCCCGGCTGCTCGAGCCACCGGAGCACGATCTCGGTCTCCTCTGGGTGGGCACTGGAGGACGGCAATAGTGGCGGCTCCACATGCTCCGCCGTGGCGAGCAGAGCCTCGACCGCCGGGCGTGGGTCCGCACGGGGCGGCGTGGTCGTCGTCGCGCAGAGCCGGCCGTGCCGCACGACGACGAGCTCCCACCCGCCCTCCGGATGGCGGCGGGCGGCCACCAGCTGCGGCTCCGCGGCGATCCGTCGCGACCGCTGCGCACGCGCCGCCCCGCGGAGGAACGCCTCCAGCTGGTCGCGCCACTCGGCAGCCTCCTCGAACCGTTCGTCCCTGGTCAGGGCGGCGATCCGCTCGGCGTGCGCCTGGACGACCGGCGCGGGGTCGAGCTGCATCGCGTCCCGGACCGCGGCGACGACGTCGGCGTACTCCCCGACGGACTGGCCGCCGACGCAGGGCGCCCCGCACCGACCTATGTCGGCGAGGGCGCACGCCCCGGCCCCGGCGGCCGGGACACGGGGGAGTCGGCGGGCGCACTGGCGCAGCGGGAACGCGGCCTGGAGGGCCTGCAGCGCCTGGCCGGCGGCGACCTGGCTGGAGAACGGGCCGATGTGGGCCTCAGCCTCGCCGGGCCGCGGGCCGCCGTCGTCGCGGACCGCCCGGACGACGGACAGGCGCGGGTACGGCTCGGCGGTGAGCCGCACCCAGGGGGCCCGCTCGGGGTGCCGCGAGCGGCGGTTGTAGCGGGGGGAGGCGCTGGCGATGAGGCGCAGCTCCCGCACGCGCGCCTCGAGGACGGTGCCGCAGACGATGGGCACGACGCGCTCGGCGAGCCCGACCATCTCCGTCATCCGGCGCCGGTGCTCGGCGGCGGTGAAGTAGCTGCGCACCCGCGTGCGGATCGAGGTCGCGGTGCCGACGTAGAGCACCTCGTCGCCGGGCCCCACGAACTGATAGACGCCGGGCGCGTCGGGCAGCCCGTCCGCAAGGTGCCGCTTGCGCCGGCGGACGGCGGGGACCGGGTCCGTGGCGGTCGCCAGGTCCTCCAGGTGGGTGATGCCGAGCGGCCCGAGCCGGGCGAGGCAGCCGTGCAGCACGTCGACGGTCGCTCGCGCGTCGGCAAGGGCGCGGTGCTCTGGGACCACGGCGGCCCGGAAGAAGGCCGCGAGCGTCGACAGCTTGTGGTTGGGCACCTCGTCGCGGGTGACGGCCCGCCGGGCCAGCGCGACCGTGTCGAGCACCTGGTTGCCGGGCCACGCGTACCCGTGCTCCCGTGCGGCCGCCTTGAGGAACCCGATGTCGAAGGGCGCGTTGTGGGCCACGAGCACGGCGCCGCGGCTGAACTCCAGGAACGCGGGCAGCACCTCACCGATGCGGGGCTTGCCCGCCACCATCGACGTGGTGATGCCCGTCAGCGTGGCGATGAACGCCGGCACCGCGCCGCCGGGGTCCACGAGCGTCTGGAACTCGCCCAGGACCTCGCCGCCGCGGACCTTGACGGCGCCGATCTCCGTGATGGCCGAGGTCGCGGGCGTCCCGCCCGTCGTCTCCAGGTCGACCACCACGAAGGTGACCGCGGAGAGGGGAGTCCCGATGTCGTCCAGCGTCGGCTGGACGGCGCCACCGTTCCCCGCGCGGCCCGGGGCGACCTGGCGGCCGACCGGGTCGGCGAGTGCGGGTCGCGCCGTGCCGTTCATGGGCGTGACGCTACGGGCGCCCCCCGACACGTCGGGTGCTGCCGCGCCGCCGGACAGGCGTGTCGGTGCCCAGCCGTAGCGTCGCCGACATGATGATCGACTGCGGCAGCTGCGCGGTCCGTGGCCAGGCGTGCGCGGACTGCGTCGTCACCTTCCTGACCGTCCCGGTGGGGGCACCGTCCGGGCCGCCAGCGGCGCCGCCAGGCACCGTGGACCTCGACGCGGCTGAGCGGGACGCCCTCGGCGTGCTCGCCGAGGGCGGCCTCGTCCCGCCTCTACGGATGCGTCCGGCGATGTAACCGTCAGCGGTTCGCCGGCGCGGGGGTCTTCGCGTAGAGCTCCTCGATCTGGTCCGCGAAGTCCCGGAGCACGCGGTCCCGCTTCACCTTGAGGGACGGCGTCAGGTAGTCGTTGTCCACGGTGAAGTCGGTGGTGAGGACGACGTACTTCCGGATCGACTCGGCACGCGACACGGCGCGGTTGGCCCGCTCCACGGCGCGGTCGAGGTGCGCCCGGACCTGGGGGTCGGCGGACGCCGCCTCGACGTCCATCGCCGGGAGCCCGCGAGAGGCCAGCCACCCGGGCAGCGCCTCCGCGTCCAGCGTGATGAGCGCGCCGATGAACGGCCGGGCGTCCCCGACGACGACGACCTGGCTGACCACCGGGTGGCCGCGCAGGCGGTCCTCGAGCACCGCCGGGGCGACGTTCTTGCCGCCGGCCGTGACGATGATCTCCTTCTTGCGCCCGGTGATGCGCACGTACCCGTCGTCGTCGAGCGAGCCGAGGTCCCCGGTGTGGAAGTAGCCGTCCGCGTCGAACGCCTCGCCGGTCGCGGCCGCGTTGTCGTGGTAGGAGCGGAAGACCTGCACGCCCTTGACCAGCACCTCGCCGTCGGGCGCGATGCGGATCGAGGTGCCCGGCAGCGGCGGCCCGACGGTGCCGATCTTCGTCCGGGCCGGGACGTTGACGTTGGTGGGCGCGGTCGTCTCCGTCAGCCCGTAGCCCTCGAGCACGGTGAGGCCCATGCCGCGGTAGAAGTGCCCGAGGCGCTCACCCAGCGGGGCCCCGCCCGAGATGGCCCACCGCACCTGGCCGCCGAGGAGGTCGCGGAGCTTGTGGAGCACGAGGACGTCGGCGACCTTGTGCTGCAGGCGCAGCCACGGGCCGGGCCCACGCGGGGTGTCGAGGGCCCGCGAGTAGACGATCGCCGTCTTCGCCGCCCGCTGGAAGATGCCCCGCTTGCCACCCTCGGCCGCCTTCTGCTCCGCCGAGTTGTAGACCTTCTCGAAGACCCGCGGGACCGAGAGAAGGAACGTCGGGCGGAACGAGCCCATGTCCGCCAGGAGCGTCTTCGTGTCCGGCGTGTGGGCGAGGACGGCGTCGGCCGGGAAGACGAGCACCTCGATGAAGCGCGCGAAGACGTGCGCGAGCGGCATGAAGAGCAGCGTCCGCGATCCCGGCGGGCAGACCTGCTCGCCCAGCTCGCCGATGGCGTTGCGCGCCAGCTCGACGAAGTTCCCGTGCGTCAGCTCGACGCCCTTGGGCCGCCCGGTCGTGCCGGACGTGTAGATGATGGTGGCCACGTCCGAGGCCGTGGCCAGGACGCGGCGCCGGTCGATCTCCGCGTCGGGCACGTCGGCGCCGTCGCCGACGAGGCGCTCGATGGCGCCGTCCTCGATCACCAGGGTGTCCGTGAGGCTCGGCAGGGACCCGCGGACCTCGTCGACGACGGCGGCGTGGCCGGCGGTCTCGACGACGAGCAGGCGGACGTCGGCGTTGGAGACGATCCACTGCACCTGCTCGGCCGACGACGTCTCGTAGACCGGCACGGGGACCGCGCCCGCCGTCCAGACGGCGAAGTCGAGCAGGGTCCACTCGTAGCGGGTGTGGCTCATGATCCCGACGCGGTCGCCGGGCTCGATCCCCCGTGCGGCGAGGCCCTTCGCGACGGCGACGACCTCGGCCTCGAAGGCGCGGGCGGTCATCGGCGTCCAGCCGTCGGCCGTCTTGCGCTCGATGAGAGGCAGGTCGCCCGAGCGCGCCACCCGCTCGGACAGCAGGCGGCTCGTGCTCGCCGTCGGATCGGGGGCGACGACGGCGGGCACGCGGTACTCATCCATGGTGACTCCTTCGGCACACGTGAGTGTGCTGACTGTACCGGCGCAACATCATTTGTGCCGGTCGAGGCCGTGCCAGGTTCGAGGACCGATCGTCCCGGCGCGTACCTCCAGACCTCGGTAGCCTGCCATGGATCCACCTCTGCCCGTGATCAGCCGCGGGTCCTCAGCCAAGGACGGACATGTACGCAATCGGAGTGGACATCGGCGGGACGAAGATCGCCGCCGGTGTGGTCGACGAGGAAGGGCGGATCGTCGCCCAGACGCGTCGCGTGAGCGCCGGACTGGAGGTCGACGCGCTGGACGCCGCGATCGTCGACGCCTGCCGCGAGCTCGCCGACGCGCATCCCGTCGGAGCGATCGGGCTCGCGGCCCCCGGCTTCATCGGCGCGGACCAGGCCACCGTGAGATTCACCCCCAACCTGCCCTGGCGGGACCACCCGCTGCGTGACCGCGTCGCCGCGGGGCTGGGCATGGACGTGCCGATCGTCGTCGACAACGACGCGAACGCCGCGGGGTGGGCGGAGTTCCGGTTCGGCGTCGGCCGGGACGTCGACGACATGCTGCTCCTGACCGTCGGCACGGGCCTCGGCGGCGCCGTCGTCGCGCAGGGCCGGCTGGTCCTCGGCGGGTTCGGTGTCGCGGCGGAGGTCGGTCACATGCGCGTCGTGCCGGACGGGCACCTGTGCGGGTGCGGCCAGAAGGGTTGCTGGGAGCAGTACGCCTCGGGGAGCGCGCTCGTCCGCGAGGCGCGCGCCGTCGCCGACGCGGACCCGGACCGTGCGGCCGGCCTCCTGGCCGCCGTCGGCGGGGACGCCGAGCGCATCACCGGTCCGGACGTCACGCGCGTCGCGATGGGCGGCGACGCGCTCGCCGTGGAGCTGCTCGCCGAGGTCGGGCGCTGGGTCGGCGAGGGCAGCGCGACCGTGGCCGCGCTCCTGGACCCGGCCCTCGTCGTCATCGGCGGGGGAGTGGCCGCCGCCGGAGACCTCCTCCTGGAGCCCGCGCGTGAGGCGTTCGGGACGCACCTCTCGGCCCGCGGCTACCGGCCGGAGGCGCGCTTGGCGCTGGCCTCGATGGGCAACGACGCGGGCATCGTCGGCGCGGCCGACCTCGCCCGGCTCTGACCGCGGGCCCGGCGCCGGGGGGTCAGACCACGGCGCCGGAGCCCGGGTCGTCCTCCTCGGCGCGGTCACGCGGCATGCGCCGCACCAGGACGACGATGCCGGCGACGAAGACCGCACCCGCCGCCTGCAGGAGCCAGGTCGGTGGGTCCTGCCAGAACGCGGCCGCCAGGACGGCGAGCAGGGGTATGCCGACCACGACCAGCCACGTCAGGCGGAGGAACGGGTCCGGTGAGAGCACGGGGCCCGGGTCCGGTGGCACGAAGTGGTCCTCGGCCTCCTCGACCTCCGGGTCCGGTGCCCAGGCGCGTGGGTCCGCCGGGACGCGGAGCTGCGTGACGAGGGCGTCCCACCGCGAGGCCACCTCGGCGTCGTCCAGGTCCGCCTCGGGCGCGCCGTCGGCGGCCGGGGCGCTGTCGGTGGGGACGGCGTCGGCCAGGTCGTCCTCGGGTGCCTCCCGGTCGGGCTCGTGAGGTTCACCCGGAGGCGGTTCGTCGGTCCCGTGCGAACGTGCGGGCATGCAGAGCACTCTAGAGTCGGCACGGACGCGGCGCGCCGGCGCAGGCGCCGCAGTGGAGGTGACAGGTTGTTCTACTGGGTGATGAAGGTGCTGGCCTGGCCGGTGCTGCGCGCGTTCTTCCGGCCGTGGGTGCGCGGGCTCGAGAACGTTCCCGAGGACGGCGGAGCGATCCTCGCCGGCAACCACCTGGCGGTGATCGACTCCTTCCTGCTCCCGATCATCCTGTCGCGCAAGATCCGCTTCATCGGCAAGAACGAGTACTTCACCGGTCGAGGGCTCAAGGGACGCCTCAAGGCGGGCTTCTTCCGCGGCGTCGGCACCATCCCGGTGGACCGCGGCGGCGGCAAGGCGAGCGAGGCAGCCCTCCGCACGGGTCTGGGCGTCCTCAACGAGGGCCACCTGTTCGGGATCTACCCGGAGGGCACCCGCAGCCCCGACGGCCGCCTGTACCGCGGCAAGACGGGCGTGGCACGGCTCGCCCTCGAGGCCGGGGTCCCCGTCATCCCGGTGGCGATGATCGGCACGGACAAGGCCCAGCCGCACGGCCGCGTCATCCCCAAGCCGGTCCGCATCGGCATCGTCATCGGCGAGCCGCTCGACTTCAGCCGCTACCAGGGCATGGCGAACGACCGTTTCATCCTCCGGTCCGTCACCGACGAGATCATGTACGCCCTCATGCGGCTCTCGGGCCAGGAGTACGTCGACATGTACGCGGCCACCGCCAAGGCCCGCATCGCGGCCGGGCACCGACCCGAGGAGGTCCCGTCGGCCGACCAGGGTCACGGCGGCCCTGGCGGCCGGGTCGTGACGGACGTCCAGGTTCCGGTACCGCCCGAGGAGCCCGAGCAGCCGTCAGTAGGATGACCCCGTCGCCGGAGACGATGGCGTCCGGGACCAACGGCCCGTCATCGTGGGCGGCCGTGCCCCATGCTTCGGGCGTCCCGAGCTCAGCTCCAACGGAAGGTGTCCTGCCATGTCGGTTCGCCGTGTCGCCCTGCTGACCGCCGGCGGTTTCGCGCCGTGCCTCTCCTCCGCGGTCGGCGGCCTCATCGAGCGGTACACCGAGATCGCCCCCGAGATCGAGATCATCGCCTATCAGCACGGCTACCACGGCCTGCTGCGGGGCGACTCGATCGTCATCGACGCGGAGACTCGCGCGAACGCGGGCCTCCTGCACCGGTTCGGCGGCAGCCCGATCGGCAACTCCCGGGTCAAGCTCACCAACGTCGCCGACTGCGTCAAGCGCGGGCTCGTCCAGGAGGGCCAGGACCCCCTGCACGTCGCCGCCGAGCAGCTGAAGCGCGATGGCGTCGACGTCCTGCACACCATCGGTGGTGACGACACCAACACGACGGCGGCGGACCTCGCGGCCTACCTGGAGGAGAACGGCTACCACCTGACGGTCGTCGGCCTGCCCAAGACGATCGACAACGACGTCGTCCCGATCCGCCAGTCCCTCGGCGCCTGGACGGCTGCGGAGCAGACCGCCGGCTTCGCGCGGAACATCATCGGCGAGCACCGGTCGGGCCCGCGCATGCTCATCGTCCACGAGGTGATGGGCCGGCACTGCGGCTGGCTGACCGCCGCCTCCGCGGCCAAGTACCGCGAGTGGCTCGACACCCAGAAGTGGGTCCCCGGCATCGGCCTCACCCGCGAGCGGTGGGACATCCACGCCGTCTTCGTCCCGGAGCTGCCGCTCGACATCGACGCCGAGGCCGCGCGCCTGCGCACGGTCATGGACGAGATCGGGAACGTGAACATCTTCCTGTCCGAGGGCGCGGGCATGCACGAGATCGTGGCCCAGCTCGAGGCCGCTGGCGAGGAGGTGCTGCGCGACGCGTTCGGGCACGTGCGCCTCGACACGATCAACCCCGGCCAGTGGTTCGCCAAGCAGTTCGCGGCGAAGCTCGGCGCCGAGAAGGTCATGGTCCAGAAGAGCGGCTACTACTCGCGCGCCGCCGCGGCGAACGCCGAGGACCTGCGCCTCATCAAGTCGATGACCGACCTCGCCGTGGAGTGCGCCCTCGCCGGGCGCGCGGGCGTCATCGGCCACGACGAGGAGGACGGCGACCGGCTCAAGGCGATCGCGTTCCCGCGCATCGCCGGCGGCAAGGCGTTCGACGTCAGCCAGCCGTGGTTCCGCGCGCTCCTGGAGGGGATCGGGCAGCCGATCCCCGCGGCGTCGGCATGAGCGTCGAGCCCGACCCGGGCGTGCTCGCCGGGCTGGACGCGTGGGAGTCGCTGCCGTTGAGGCAGCAGCCCGAGTGGCCCGACCGTGACGCGCTCGCCCGGGCGCGGGCGGAGCTCGCGCAGATGCCTCCGCTCGTGTTCGCCGGCGAGGCCGACGTCCTGACGGCGCGCCTCGCGGCGGCGGGGCGCGGTGAGGCGTTCGTGCTCCAGGGCGGCGACTGCGCCGAGACCTTCGCCGACGCGAAGGCGGACACCATCCGCAACAAGATCAAGACGATCCTGCAGATGGCGGCCGTCCTCACGTACGGCGCGAGCCTGCCCGTCATCAAGCTGGGCCGGATGGCCGGGCAGTACGCCAAGCCGCGCAGCGCCGGCTCGGAGGTGCGGGACGGCGTGGAGCTGCCGGCGTACCGCGGGGACGCGATCAACGGGCACGACTTCTCGCCCGAGGCGCGGACCCCGGACCCGTGGCGGCTCGTCGAGGCGTACCACCGGTCCGCCGCGACGCTGAACCTCATCCGAGCTTTCACCACGGGGGGCTTCGCCGACCTGCGGCGCGTCCACGAGTGGAACCGCGGCTTCACGGCCAACCCGGCGTACGCGCGCTACGAGCAGGTCGCGGGCGAGATCGACCGCGCGATGCGCTTCATGGCGGCGTGTGGGGCGGACTTCGACGCGCTGCGGATGGTCGAGTTCTTCTCGAGCCACGAGGCGCTCCTGCTCGACTACGAGCGCCCGCTGACGCGCATCGACTCCCGCACCGGGACGCCGTACGACTGCTCGGCCCACTTCCTGTGGATCGGGGAGCGGACGCGTCAGCTCGACGGTGCGCACGTGGACTTCCTGTCGCGCGTGCGCAACCCGATCGGTGTGAAGCTGGGGCCGTCGACGACGGCGGACGACGCGCTGGCGCTGATGGACCGCCTCAACCCGAACGACCAGCCGGGTCGGCTCACGTTCATCACCCGCATGGGTGCCGGACGGATCCGCGACGCACTCCCCGGCCTGGCCGAGAAGGTGCACGCCTCCGGGCGCCCGGTCACGTGGATCTGCGACCCCATGCACGGGAACACGATCACGTCCGCGTCCGGGTTCAAGACCCGCCGGCTCGGCGACGTGCTGGACGAGGTGGCCGGCTTCTTCGAGGTGCACCAGGCGATCGGCTCCGTGCCTGGCGGCCTGCACGTGGAGCTCACCGGCGACGACGTCACCGAGGTGCTCGGCGGGTCGGAAGAGATCGACGAGGAGGGCCTGGCGGTGCGCTACGAGACCCTCGTCGACCCGCGGCTGAACCACCAGCAGTCCCTCGAGGTCGCCTTCCAGGTGGCGGAGATGATCCGCGGCGCCTGAGACGCACCAGCCGTTCGGACAGCTGAGAAGGGGGCCCCGCCGTCGGTGGGGCCCCCTTCTCGTGCGTTCGTGGGGGGCGTCTCGCCCACGTGGATCGCCAGCCGAGGTGGATGGCTAGCCGAGGTGGATGGTGACCGTCGAGCCCTTCGGCAGGGGCGTGTCCTTCGTCGGCTCCTGCTGGACGACGATCCGGTCCCACGGCCAGGTGCGCTTGACCTCGACCTCGAAGCCGGCGTCGCCGAGGATCGTCTTGGCCTCGTCGACGTCCTTGTTGACGACGTTCGGGACGGCGACGAGGGGCGGCCCCTTCGACACGACGAGGCTCACGGAGTCGCCGCGGTGGCCCTCGGTACCGGCCGCGGGCGTCTGGGAGATGATCGAGCCCGCGGGGACCGTCTCGCTGAAGTCCTCGGTGGGCACCTGGACGACGAGTCCCTGGCCCTCGAGGGCCACGATCCCGGCCTGGCGCTCGGTGTTGACCACGTCCTTGATGACGACGGGCGCGGGCCCGTCCGAGACGAGAAGCTTGACGGACGTGCCGACCGGCAGCTGCGTGCCGGCGTCGGCCGAGACGGCGATGACCCCGTCCTTGGGGACGGTGTCGTGGTAGTCGCGGCGCGGGTCCGGCACCTCGAACCCGGCGGCCTTGAGCGCCGCGACGACGTCTGAGACAGGCTTGCCGACGAGGTCGGCGGGCACGGTGCGCATGTCCGGACCCTTGGACACGACGAGGTCCACCGTGCCGCCCTTGCGGACGTCGGCGCCCTCCGTGGGGTCGGCGGAGACGACGACGCCCTTCGCGACCTCGGGATCGAAGTCCTCGGTGACGGCGGCGTCGAGCCCGGCGGCGGTCAGCACGCCTTCGGCCGTCGCGCGGTCGGCCCCCACGAGCCCGGCGGGCACGGAGCGGTACGAGCCCGGGCCGGCGGCCAGGTACCACCAGGTGGTGCCACCGACGCCGAGGACGAGCAGGGCGGCGAGGAGCGCCAGGGCGAGGCGGCGACGGCGGTGGGGCGATGCGGTGGCCGGGGCTGCGGTGCGAGCCGGCTGCCCGCCGTCCGGCACGCCCGTCCCGACCTTGAGCGCGATGGTCCGCCGGAGGCCGTCGTCCGGCACGAGGAGCGCCTCGGTGGCATCGGGGTCGCCGGCGTCCGTGGCGGGCGCGTCGTCCGACCCGTCGCCGTCCCCGACCGCCGCCGGTGGCCGCGCAGGAGCCTCCGCGCGTCGGGCGAGGATCTGGGGGTCCAGCTCGGCGCGGGTCCGCCGCAGCAGCGCGAGGGCGGCTGCGGCGTCGACGGGACGGTCGGACGGTTCTCGGGCGGCGAGTGCGCCGACGAGCTCGTCGATCTCGGTGGGCAGCCACTCGACCAGGGCGGACGGAGCCGGGACGTCGGAGTTGACGTGCTGGTAGGCGACCTGGATCGGTGTGTCGCCCGTGAACGGCTGCCGACCGGTGAGCACCTCGAACAGCAGGATGCCGACGGCGTACAGGTCGGTCCGCGCGTCGCTGGTGCCGTGCGCGACGAGCTCGGGGGCGAGGTAGGCGACCGTCCCGAGCACCGTGCCCGTCGCCGTCCACGTCACCTCGGTGACCGCTCGGGCCAGGCCGAAGTCCGCGACCTTGATCCGGTCGTCGGCGGCGATGAGGACGTTCTCGGGCTTGACGTCGCGGTGGACCAGCCCGCTGCGGTGTGCGACGGCGAGCGCGTCGAGGACCGCCTCGACGGTGCGCAGGGCCTCCCCGACGGCGAGCGGGCCGTCCTCGACGAGTCGGCGGCGCAGGTTGGTGCCGTCCACGTACTCCATCGCGAGGTAGCTCGTCTCGCCGTCGACGCCCTGGTCGAGGACGCCGACGAGGCCGGGGTGGGTGAGGCGGGCGGCGGCGCGCGCCTCGCGGCGGAACCGGGCGACGAACTCGCTGCCGGCGGTGCCCTCGGCGAGGTGGGGGTGCATCACCTTGAGCGCGACCTCGCGGTCCAGCCGGCGGTCGACGGCGAGGTAGACGGTCGCCATGCCGCCGCGGGCGATCCGGGACAGGACCTCGTACCGCCCGTCGACCAGGCGGCCGATGAGCGGGTCCGTCAGTGTCGCTGCCACGCCCGGCAGTCTACGTTTCGCACCGCCCGATTCCGGTCAGGCGAACCGCGACATGTGCGTACGGACGTTCGCGACGTACCGCCGCGTGTCGTCGAACATCCCGTAGGTGGCCACGCTCCGCTGCCCCTGGTAGTAGCCGGCGATGGCGCTCGACAGGTCGGGGCTCGTCTCGACGAGGCGGCGCAGGATGGCGCACCCGGCGACGACGTTGTCCCGGGCGTCGAGCAGGTTCAGCTCGCGCCCGACGAGGTCCGACGCCCAGTCGCCGGAGCTCGGGATCACCTGCATGACGCCGACGGCGTTGGCGGGGGAGACGGCCGTCTGGTCGAAGCCGGACTCCTGGTACGCGACGGCCTGGGCGAGTGCCGGGTCCACGCCCATGTCACGGGCCACGGCGGCCACGAGCTGGCGCGTCTGGTCACGGCTCGGCACGCCGGACGCGAGGAGCGTCGCCTTGTTCTCGTTGGCGGCGGAGACCGTCGCGGCTGGGTACGTGCGTCCGGCGAACGTGTCCCCGACGAGGCCCGACGCTGGTCCGCCGGGGATGGCGAGCACCTCGCCGATCCGGATGCGCGACGGGTCGGCGAGCCCGTTGGCCGAGGTGATGGCCGACACGGTGGTCCGGTAGCGGTCCGCGATCGCGGACAGGGTGTCGCCGGCGACGACGGTGTGG
>JAEWYD010000095.1 GCA_023462275.1 Actinomycetes bacterium | reverse complement strand
CGGTGCGCGCGGGCGGCGTCGAGCACGCGGTCCACGTCCCAGTCCGGCCGCCACGCGCCAGGCACGCCCCGGACGGCGTCGACCAGCAGGGCCACCACGGGGTGGGGAGGCCGCCCGAGATCCGCCGCAATTCCACGGTCTACGGCGGCATCAATGCCGCTACGCTCATCGACCATGCGGCTGCGCACCCAGGACGTGACCTGGCAGGAGATCGACGGCGAGCTCGTGATCCTCGACCTCGCCCGGTCGACCTACCTGACCACCAACGGCACCGGCGCCTTCCTGACGAAGCGCCTGGTGGACGAGACGAGCGAGACTGAGCTGGCCGACGCCCTCGCCGCCGAGTACGGCGTGCCCGCCGACGCGGCGCTGGGGGACGTGCGGGAGTTCGTGGGCAGCCTGACGGAGCTCGGTCTGTTGGAGTAGCAGGGTCTGTTGGAGTAGCCCGCTCATCAGCCCGCCCCCGCCCACCCGCGCGTCCAGCTCCGATCGGCCAGCAACGGCCGCCACGCCGGGTCGGGCACGCGGCGCACGGCCTCGCCGGCCGCACGCACCGCCGCCCCCACCACCAGCAGGGCGATACCGGCGCGGGCGCGGCCGCGGGACCACCGCTTGCGCGCGAGCGTCGCCTTGCCGGTCATGAGCAGCCGCGTCTTGTGCGGCTTGCGGCCCGAGGAGACGCCCACGGCGTGCACCACCTCGGCGTCGGGCGTGATCGCCGGGCGGAACCCCAGCTCGGCGGCGCGCAGCGAGAGGTCGGCGTCCTCGCCGTACATGAAGTAGTCGGTGTCCAGGCCGCCGAGGCGGTCCCAGGTCTCCCGCGTCGTCATGAGCAGGCAGCCTGTGACGACGTCGACGGGCCGGAACGTGTCGCGCTGCCAGCGCCCGAGCGACTCGGGGTCGAAGACCGGGGAGTGCTTGAACGCGGCGCTGAGGCCCGTGGCGAAGCACGCCCAGCTCCACAGCGACGGCGCGCCCCAGGCCGAGCTCGGGTCGAGGGTGCCGTCGGGCCGCACCGTGCGCCCGCCCAGCAGGCCGACCTCCGGGTGCGCGTCGATCCGGCGGACCAGGGCGTCCACCGCGCCCGGCCGCACGACGGCGTCCGGGTTGAGCAGCAGGACCAGCCGTCCGTGGCTCGCGGCGACGCCGATGTTGCAGCCGCGCGCGAAGCCCACGTTCTCGTCCTGCAGCAGCACGGTCGCGCGGTCGGCCCAGCGCGCGAGCACCTCGCGGGTCTCCGGGCCCGAGCCGCTGTCGACGACGACGACCTCGGTCGCCACGGCCGGGCGCGCGTCGACCAGCAGCGCCTGCAGGCACCGCTCCACCCACTCGGGCCCGTTGTAGGTGACCACCACGACCGACACCTCGGGCGTCACCGGGCCACCTCCGTGCCGCCCGCGGTCGCAGCCGCCGGCCCGACGCCGTCCCGCCACGCGAGCACCTTGGCCGGGATCCCCCCGGCGATGCACCCGGCTGGCAGGTCCTTGGTGACGACGGCGCCCGCGCCCACCACCACGCCGTCGCCGATCGTCACGCCCGGCAGCACGACCACGCGCGCGCCGAGCCACACGTCCGAGCCCACGACGACGTCCGCCTCGCGCTTGGGCTGGTCCATCACGGCCACGCCGGGCGCGACGCCGTAGTTGCTCGCGGTGATGAACACCTCCGGGGCGAGCAGCACCTGGTCGCCCAGCGTGATCCGGCCGTGCCCGTCTCCCGCCCACAGGTAGCACCGCTCCCCCACGTGCACGTCCCGGCCGAGCGTGATGCGCTCGCCGTTGCGCATGCTCGCCGTCGGCGACATCCGCAGGCCCGGGCCCGCCGTCAGGCGACGGCGCTGCTCCAGGTGCGCGTACGCGTAGAACCGCGCCACCTTGGCCAGGTGCGCCGCCAGCCGCGGGTCCAGCATCCGCCGCAGCTCTCCCAGTACTCCCATCACGCCACCGCCCTCGAGGTCGTGTCGGCGAACCACCCGGTCTCCCGGCGGGCGCGCCGTCGCGCCGCGACCAGCCTCGCCGCCGCCGTGACGGCGACGAAGGTCAGTGCGTCCAGCGGCCGCACGCGTCGCGCGCGCACCTGCCGCAGGAGGTCTCCCAGGCCGTTGCCACCCGCGTCGCGGCCGCCCAGGGCGCCGTCGAGCGCGCGGTTGCCGTTGACGATCCGGGCGCGGCGCGAGACGAGCGCGCCCACCGTGCGGGCGGCGTGCGCCGTGAACTCCTCGGGCACGACCACGCGCTGGTCCGGCGTGAAGCTGCGCCGCACCCAGCCGTCGTCGTTGGTCACGTCGGGCAGGTCGCCCAGCCGCTCGCGCGCCGCCGCGTTGAGCGCGAAGACGCCGGACCCGACCATCGACGTCGTGACGTAGGGCAGGGCGGTCCACGCCCGGTAGTACCGGCGCACGGGCCAGGACGAGCGGGACGCGTCCACGCGCATCGTGGGCGCCGCGATCACGGGATCCGGCCTGTCCAGCGCCGCCGCGAGCGCGCGGAACGCGGCGGACGACAGCTCGATGTCCGCGTCGAGCACCACGACGTGGCCCGGGGAGCGGCGCAGGCCCTCGCGCACCGCGACGATCTTCGACGGCTGCGGCAGGTCGACGGTCCGCACGAGGACGCCGTGGCGCGCGCCCGCCTGGACGGCGAGCGGCAAGGTGGCGTCCGTCGTGCCGTTCGCGACCACCAGCACGTCCACCTCCGCCGGGCGCAGGCCCTCGAGCAGCCGGTCCAGGCACCGCCCGATGACAGCGGCCTCGTCGTGGGCGGGGACCAGCACGGTCACGCCCGTCTCCTCGTCGGTCACGGCACCTCCACCAGCTCGGTCGTCGCAGCCCCCCGGCGGACGCGATCGGCCACCCGCAGCCCGAGGGCGAGCGCGGTCAGGGTCACGTTGGCGTAGCCGCCGCGCGGGAACACGCTGCTCGAGGCGACGAAGAGGTTCGGCACGCCGTGCACGGCGCAGGTGCCGTCGACCACGCCGTGCCGCGGGTCCGCGCTCATGCGGGTCGTGCCCATGAAGTGGTGCGAGGACGACGAGCGCACCACCGGGCGGCCCGCGTCGTCCAGCGCCGGGACGAGCTCGCCCCAGCCGAGCCTGCGCAGCGCGCGGGCGAACACCGCCTGGCTGCGCAGGGCCGCGTCCACGTCGGCGTCGTGCCAGCGCCAGCTCACCGCGAGGCGGCGTTGGCCCAGCGGGTCGCGGCGGTCGCTCAGCGTGACGCGGTTGTCGGGGCGGGGACCCTGCTCCGCCTGGTGCAGCACCTCGAAGCAGGCGAACCGGCTGACGTCCTGGGCGGACCAGCCGCCGCGGCCCAGGCTCGACTCGGGCTGCAGCCCCCCGACGACGAGGCGGCGCACCACGCCGTCGAGGCCCACGACGGCGCGGCGGACGTCGTGCGGCCGCGGCAGCTGGCCCCGCAGGAGCGCCTCGCGCAGCGCCAGGG
>JAEWYD010000094.1 GCA_023462275.1 Actinomycetes bacterium | reverse complement strand
GCGCTGCGCCGGGCGCGTGCGGAGCTTGCCCACCTCGGGGAGGTGGTGGCGGCCGACGGCACGCGCCTGCGCCCGGACGCCCCCGGGGCGCCGCTGCCCTCGGCGGCCGTGGCCGCGTCCGCCGTGGCGGTGGCGGTCGACGTCGACCCGGTGCTGGATCGCGTCCGCGACGCCCTGGTCGCCCACGCCACCCAGGTGCAGGAGGTCCGGTCGTGGGCGGGCGGCGGCGACGCCGTCGGCTGCTTCGCGCTGAGCAACGGGGTCCTCCAGCCGCTGCTGCGGACCGAGTCGTACGTCGCGGCCCCCGGCACGGCTGCGCGCCTGGCGCCGGTGTCCTGGCCGGCACACGTGCGCGGGATAGCCTGACCCGGTGCCCGCCGCCCTGACCCTGCCACGCACCCTGGGGGTGGTGGTCCTCGGCGTGGTGGTCGCCGTCGCGGGAACGGCCGTCCACCGGGCGCACCAGCCGCTCGGCCTCGTCCTCGCGCTGGCGATCGTGCTCTCGGCGGCCGTGCTGGCCCGCGCCTGGACGGGCTGGCGCGGCGTGCTGCTGCTGACGCTCGTGCTGGGGCTGGGCGTGCTCGCGCTGAGCCGGCCCGGACCCGGCGGGGACGTGCTCGTGCCCGCGCAGCGCATCGGCTACCTGTGGCTCGGCGGGGTCGCCCTCGCGCCCCTCAGCCTCGTGCTCCCGCGCCGGTGGTTCTCGGACCGCCCGCTCGGAGGTTCGTCGCGGACCGGCAACCTCGAGCAGTAGCCCGGACCGTAGAATCGCGCCCGGCACAGGGGAGCAGTGGAGAACATGGACGAACGCGAGGGTGACGTCGACGGCGTCGCCGCACCCGAGGACGGTCACGTCGACGAGCGCGCGGCGCAGGCGCCGGACGTGCCGGACGCGACCGGAGCGGAACCGGCGACCGACGCGCAGGAGGCGGAGGCCGCCGAGCCCGCGCCGGCCGCGGACGACGCGCCCGCCGATGCCGACGAGGCACCCGACGAGGCGGACGAGGCGGCGTCGAGCGCTGCCGAGACCGGCGACGCCCCGGTGAGCGACCCGGCGGGGACCCGGCCGCAGGCGACCGACCTGGAGCCGACCGGGTCCGACGCGCCCGGCGAGGACCCGAGCGACGTCGAGCAGGTCGTCGCCGAGACGAGCGAGCCCGAGGCGAGCGCACCGGACACGGACGAGCCCGAGGCGAGCGCCCCCGAGACCAGTGAGCCCGAGACCAGTGAGCCCGAGACCGGCGAGCCCGAGGCTCGCGAGGCGGTGGTGCCGGCCGAGGCCGAGGCGGGCCAGCCGCGGCCCGACGCGGCCTCCGACGCGTCGACCGCGGGCGCCGTCGTCTCCGATGTCCAGGTCTCGCACGACGCGGCCTCCGACGACGCACCGTCGCACGACGCGGCTGCGGCCGAGGTCGTGAGGGACGAGTCTGGGAGCGACGCCGTGGGCGACGCCGGCCGGCTGGACGGCTCGGCGGACGACGCAGCCGACGACGTGGCCGCGGACGCGACGGTCGCGCCCGCGCTGCCGGAGACGGGCGCGGACGACGCGCCCGAGCCGGTGCAGCCCGAACTGCGGCCCGTGCCCGCGTTCGACCAGTGGATCTCTGCCGCACGCTTCGCGCGGCCCGAGCAGCCCGTCGCCGATGCGGCGCCCGAGCCGGAGCCCGAGGTCGTCGCGGACGTCGCCGCCGAGGCCGCTGCCGAGCCGCAGATGGCGCTGGAGCCTGAGGGTGAGACGGCTGCCGAGCCACAGGCCGAGCTGGCGCCCGAGCCCGAGCAGGACCGTGAGGACGAAGCCGCTGCCGAGCCGGGGCCGGAGCCGGAGCCGGAGCCCGAGGCCGAGCCGGAACCCGAGCCTGAACCTGAGCCGGCGCCCGAGCCCGAGCCCGTGTCCCCGTCGATCTGGGCGCCGCCGCCGGCGAGCGGCTCCACCGTGCCGGAGCGCACGTCGGTCCGGTCCATCTGGGCACCCCCCGCCGATGCCGACCTCGATGCCGATCGCGACGCCGCCGCCGAAGCCGGCGCGACGCCCACCGATGTCACGTCGCCCGCCGACGCCGGTGACCTGGCGGGGGACCGCCCCACCGCCGTCCTGCCCGTGCTGCCGGACGACCGGGCGGACGACCGCTCCGCCGGGGCGCGTGCCTCGGCCGGGGGCGACGTGCTCGCACCGTCCCAGGAGCCGACCGGGGTCGAGGCCCTCACCGGCGCGCTCACGGGAGTGCCCCCCGTGCCGGCGCCGTCCTTCGAGGAGCGTCCGCCGGCCGCAGAGCCGGTCGAGCCGGTCCGGACCGGGCGCCGCCGCCGCTGGGTGCTGGTGGGCGTGGTCGCCGCGGCCGTCGTCGTGCTCGGGGGCGCCTACGTCGGGGCCCTCTGGCTCTGGTCGGACCGCGTGCCACCGGGCACGACGGTCGCCGGCGTCGACATCGGCGGTCGCCAGGCCGACGACGCCGTCGCCGCCCTCGAGGACGGCCTGGGCTCCGCGGCCACGCAGGAGCTGGCCGTCGCCGTCGGCGACAGCACCGCGACGCTGGTCCCGGGCGAGGCGGGCCTCGGCTTCGACGCCCAGGCGACCGTCGACTCCGTCACGGGCTTCGGCCTCGAGCCGAGCCGGCTCTGGCACCAGCTCTTCGGCGGTCCCGCCGTCGTCCCCGTGAGCGAGGTGGACACCGACGCGCTCGGCGCGGCGCTGGAGGGCGTCAGCGACCAGCTCTCGACGCCGTACGTCGACGGCACTGTCGCGTTCGTCGACGGCGAGCTGACCGTGACCCCGCCCGCGGACGGCGTCGCGCTCGACGTGCCCGCGGCGACCGACCTGCTGGCGGCCGACTGGCTGACCCGGGCGCGGCCCATCGAGCTGCCGACGGTCCCGGACCCGGCCGTGATCGGCCAGGCGCAGCTCGACCAGGCCGTGACGGCGCTGGCGCGGCCGCTCACCGAGGGTCCCGTGACGGTCGCGGTCGGCGGACAGCGGGCGCAGCTGCCCGTGGACGTGCTGACGAAGGCCGCCTCGTTCGTCCCCCAGGACGACGCCCTCGTGCTCCAGCTGGACGGCCCGGCCCTCGTCGAGGCGGTCCTGGCGCGTACGAACGACCTGCTGACGCCGTCGGCCGACGCGTCGTTCACGTTCGAGAACGGGGCGCCCACGATCGTGCCGGGCACGCCGGGGACGACGATCGACCCGGACGCGCTCGCGGCGGCGGTCACCCAGGCGGCGACCGCTGGGTCGACGGACCGCACGGCGACGGTCGACCTGGTCGAGACGGATCCGACGCAGTCGACGGCGGCTCTCCAGGCGCTCGGCGTCACCGAGATCGTCTCGGAGTTCTCCACCCCGCTCACGAGCGAGCCGCGTCGCACCCAGAACATCACCAACGGCGCGTCGAAGATCAACGGCACCCTCGTGCGGCCGGGCGAGACGTTCAGCCTCGGGGACGCGCTCGGGCCCATGGACGCCGAGCACGGCTACGTGCAGGCCGGCGCGATCGTCAGCGGCGAGCACACGGACGCCTGGGGCGGTGGCCTGTCGCAGATGTCGACGACGACGTACAACGCGGCCTTCTTCGCCGGGTTCGAGCTGCTCGAGCACACGCCGCACAGCGAGTGGTTCCAGCGGTACCCCGAGGGTCGAGAGTCCACCATCTTCACGCCGACCATCGACCTGAAGTGGCGCAACAACACGCCGTACGGCGCGCTGCTGCAGTCGTGGGTCGAGGGCGGCCGGGTGTACGTGCGGGTGTGGAGCACCAAGTACTTCACGGTCGAGACCACCACGAGCGGACGGTCCAACGTCCGCCAGCCCACGACGGTGTACTCGCAGTCGCCTACGTGCGAGGCGCAGCGGGCCGGGAACCCCGGCTTCACCGTCACGGTGACCCGCCGCGTGCTGCTCAACGGCGCCGAGCAGTCCAACCAGCACTGGACCACGACCTACAAGCCGCAGAACGCCATCGTCTGCGGCGCGCCGCCGGCCGCGCCCCCGGCGGGCTGATCGCCCGAGCGGGAGCCGTCCCCGCGCCTACCGCAAGCCCCTACGACAGGTCCGCCTCCCCGGCGTCCGTCCCGTCGGCGGCCCGAGGGCGGTCC
>JAEWYD010000093.1 GCA_023462275.1 Actinomycetes bacterium | reverse complement strand
GCTCAGGGCGTCGGGTAGTCGGCGAGGAAGACCGGCTGGCCCACGCGCGTCGTGTCGGCCGCCGCGCCGACGTCGTTGACGACGTGCGTGATGGTGCCGGCGGCGAGGTTCACGGTCATGACGTGGTGCAGTCGCACCCCGGGCCGCTCGGGCACCTCGAACCCGCTCGTGGTGACGATCGACGGGTTGTTCTGGTTGAACACGTAGACCCCCGCGCCGCTGACCGTGTGCCGCCGGACGTCGTCGGCGACCTTGTAGCCGGCCCAGCCGAGGACGCCGTCGTGCTGCCAGTCCGCCTGCGTGGGCGCGTCGTAGGCGAGCTCGTTCTGGTAGAGGACCACGGTGCCGTCCTCGCCGTTCCAGACGGTGTCGTACTGCTGGAAGTGCTCGACGAAGAGCCCGGTGGCCGTCACGCGGTCGCCGTTGACGACGACGCCGTTCGCCGCGGTGTTGGTGCGCCAGCGGTCGGTGTCGCCGTTGACGCCCGCGGTGAAGCCCTCGACGCCGTGGTCCGCGCGCCACACCCACGTGTGGTCCACGAGCACGTCGTCGGCGTCGATCTGCAGCGCGACCTTCGCGCGCCCGACGTGGGGGCCGCCGACGCGGAAGTACACGTCGCTGAGCGTGATCGGGTTCGGCCGCGCGGCAGGCCCGTGTCCGTGCCCGTGCCCGAGCGGGCCCGCCCGGTGGCCCTGGCCGACCACCATGAGTGCGGCGGACTCCTGCTCGCCGGCATCGATCGTGACGCCCGCGACGACGACGCCCGGCACGTCCGCGACGACGAGCGGCGTCGCGCCGCGCACGGCGGTGAGCGTGGCGTGCCCGGTGCCGAGCACGACGGTGTCGGCGCGGGTGACGCGGATGCTGCGCTCGACGTCGTAGACGCCGGGCGTGAGCAGCAGGTTCTTGCCGCGCGCGAGCTGGGCGTTGATGCGCTGCGCGGAGTCGCCCGGGCGCGCGACGTAGAAGTCGGTGAGCGGCACGGTGCGGCCCGGCGTCTGCCCGTCCGCCCACGTGATGCCGCGCGTGCCGGTCCGCGCCTCGGGGACGCGCACCTGGTAGCGGCCGCGCCCGTCGACGAACAGGTACGGCTTCTCGCGGCTGATCGGCGTCGTGGCGATCGTCGTGTACGGCGGCTCGGGGAACGTCGCGTCGTCGGGTGCGCCCTCGACGCCGGCGAAGACCTGGTTCCAGACGGCGTTGCTCCAGGAGCCGACCACCGAGTTGCGGGTGAGCCACTGCTGCTGCGAGCCGTTGACGACGGCGCCGAAGCGGGAGTCGGCGATGAAGCCGCCGCTCGCGTACTGCGGCCCGGCCGTGCAGTAGTCCATGAGCGAGAAGGGCACCGCGCCGTCGCCGCCGACGACGTCGAGCCGGCGCACCGACGACGCCTGGGACACGGCCCAGAAGTTGGCGGTGGTGCGGCACCCGTCCTGGCCGGTCCCGGCGATGTCGAGGGTGAGGTTGGACAGGGTGCGCCAGAAGTTCACCAGGGCGATGCAGTTGGGGTTCGCCGGGTCGTCCGAGAGGCACCGGTTGTAGGTCTCGATCTTGCCGGTGATGCGGACGTCCGCGGGGGAGGCCCCGAGGCCCGCGACCTCCGTGTAGTAGCCCACCTTGATCAGCAGCGGCTCCGTCTCGGTGCCGTACGTCCCGGGCAGGAAGAGCAGGCTCCAGCGCCCCGTGCCCATCTCGTCGTCGACCTGGCGGGCGTACACGTCGTCGACGGCCGCCTGGATCTCGGCGGTCGGCATCGACGGGTCGAACACGAGGACCTTGGGGCCCAGGTCGACGACGCCGGCCGGCCGGTGCGCGTCCAGGCCGACCGCCGGGGTGGCGGGCAGCGCGAGCGCCGCGGCGAGGACGACGGGGACGAGTGTGCTGCGGAGCCTTCGGGCGCGTGCTGCGTGCATGCGGATCGGTCCTCCCCCTCGAGGTGGCAGGTGACTCGTGTCACCCGCTTGGGCACCCACCCTACGAGGCGGACGTGCGGTGTCAAGAGGTGACGAATCCGGCGCCCCGCCCGCCGCCATGGTCATCTCCGCGGCTGTCCGCCCGGTTCTGGGAGCATGGGCCCGGCCCCGACGGCACGCGACGTCCGCGGCGGCCCGGGCCCAAAGGTCCCGACGGGACGCGGCAGCGACCCGACTACCTTCCTGTGAGGGTGTCGACGCTGCCGCCCGGACGAGGGGAGACTCGATGAAGATCGGCGTTCCACGCGAGTCGCGACCGGGCGAGAGGCTGGTCGCCGCCAGCCCCACGACGGTCGCGCAGCTCATCAAGCTCGGGTACGAGGTAGCGGTCGAGGCCGGCGCCGGCGCGCAGGCCAGCTACCCCGACGCCGCCTACGCCGAGGCGGGGGCCGCTGTCGTGCCGGCGAAGGAGGCGTGGGCGGCCGACGTCGTCACCGTCGTCAACGCCCCGGCCGACAAGCACGTGCGCACCCTGAAGAAGGGCCAGACGCTGGTCGCCATGCTCGGGCCGGGCGGCAACCCCGAGCTGGTGGCGGCGCTCGCGAAGAAGGGCGTCACCGCCCTCTCGCTCGACGCCGTGCCGCGCATCTCCCGCGCCCAGGCGCTCGACGTCCTCAGCACCCTGTCGAACGTTGCCGGCTACCGGGCGGTCATCGAGGCCGCCGAGGAGTACGGCGGCATGTTCACCGGCCAGGTGACGGCAGCCGGCAAGACGGCCCCCGCGACGGTGTTCGTCATCGGTGCGGGCGTGGCGGGCCTGGCGGCCATCGGCGCCGCGACGAGCCTGGGCGCCCAGGTGCGGGCGTTCGACGTCCGACCCGAGGTCGCCGAGCAGATCGAGTCGATGGGCGGCACGTTCGTCGCGGCGCCCGAGGCCCAGCAGGAGGTCAGCGCCGACGGCTACGCCAAGCCGCTCACCGAGGAGCAGCAGGCGGCCGCGATGCGCGTCTACGCGGCCGAGGCGGCGCGCGCCGACGTCATCGTGACGACCGCCCTGGTGCGCGGCAAGGCGCCCATCACCATCACGGCCGACATGGTGGCCGCGATGCGCCCGGGCAGCGTCGTCGTCGACCTGGGCGCGCCCGGCGGCGGCAACTGCGAGCTCACCGAGCCCGGCAAGCGCGTGGTCTCCGACAACGGCGTCGTCATCATCGGCTACACCGACCTGACGAGCCGGATGCCCCGGCACACGTCGCAGCTGTTCGGCACGAACGTCGTGCACCTCATGTCGCTGCTGACGCCGGAGAAGGACGGCGAGCTCGTCCTCGACCTGGAGGACCCGGTCCAGCGCGGCATGACCGTCACGCGCGACGGCGAGATCCTCTGGCCGCCGCCACCGGTGGCCGTGTCCGCCGCGCCCGCCCCCGCCGCCGTCGAGGCGGCGCCCGCCGTCGACCCGGTCGAGAAGGCGCGCCAGGAGGCGCTCGCCGCGAAGGCGCGCCTCCAGCGGCGCCTGGTCTCGTCCGCGGCCGCGGCCCTCCTGGTGGTGCTGGCGGTCATGTTCTCGCCGGCCAGCTTCGCCTCGTACTTCACCGTCTTCGCGCTCGCCGTCGTCGTCGGCTTCTACGTGATCAGCGGCGTCTCGCACTCGCTGCACACGCCGCTGATGGCCCAGACGAACGCGATCTCCGGGATCATCCTGGTCGGCGCGCTGCTCCAGCTCGGCTCGACGGACATCTGGGTGACGCTGATGTCGTTCGTGGCGGCCTCGATCGCCTCGATCAACATCTTCGGCGGCTTCCTGGTGTCCTACCGGATGCTCGGCATGTTCAAGAAGGAGGCGTGAGCATGCTGCTCCAGCTGATCCAGGGGCTCTACATCGTCGCCGGCGTGATGTTCATCCTGTCGCTCGCCGGCCTGTCGAAGCAGTCGACCGCCCGCACGGGCAACGTCGTCGGCATGGTGGGCATGGTCCTCGCGCTCGGCGCGACCGTCACCCACTCGCTCTACATGTCGCACGAGGCGACCAGCGGCCGCCGCTCGGTGCTCGTCACGCTGCTGCTCATCCTCGCGGTGCTCGCGATCGGCGCCGTCATCGGCACCCCCATCGCGCGCCGCGTCGAGATGACGCAGATGCCCGAGCTCATCGCCATGCTGCACTCGTTCGTCGGCATGGCGGCCGTGCTCGTGGGCTTCAACTCCTTCCTCGCCCCCGAGGGCGAGTCCGGCGCGGTGCACCTGGTGGAGGTGGCGCTCGGCGTCCTCATCGGCGCGTACACGTTCACCGGCTCCGTCGTCGCGTACCTGAAGCTGTCGGCGAAGATGAAGTCCGCGCCGCTCGTCCTGCCGGGCCGCAACGTGCTCAACCTCGCGGGCTTCGGCGCCTTCTTCGCCCTCCTCGTGTGGCTGCTCGTGCTGCCGCACGAGAAGGTCGGCTTCGGCATGGTGCTCGTCGCCCTCATGGCCGTGCTCGGCTTCGCGCTCGGCTTCCACATGGTCGCGGCGATCGGTGGCGGCGACATGCCCGTCGTCGTCTCGATGCTGAACAGCTACTCCGGTTGGGCCGCGGCGGCCGCCGGCTTCATGCTCGGCAACAACCTGCTCATCATCACCGGGTCCCTGGTCGGCTCCTCCGGTGCGATCCTCAGCTACATCATGTGCCGGGCGATGAACCGCTCGTTCGTCTCCGTGATCCTCGGCGGGTTCGGCGCCGAGGGCGGCACGATAGTCGCCGGCACCGGCGAGCAGGGCGAGCACCACGAGATCCACGTCGACGAGACGGCGGACCTGCTGCGGAGCGCGTCGTCGGTGATCATCACGCCGGGCTACGGCATGGCGGTCGCCAAGGCGCAGTACCCGGTGGCGGAGCTGACCGCCTGGCTGCGCGCCCGCGGCGTGCAGGTGCGGTTCGGTGTGCACCCCGTGGCCGGGCGTCTGCCGGGCCACATGAACGTCCTGCTGGCCGAGGCGAAGGTGCCGTACGACATCGTGCTCGAGATGGACGAGATCAACGACGACTTCGCCAGCACGGACGTCGTCCTCGTCATCGGTGCGAACGACACGGTGAACCCGGCCGCACTGGAGGACCCGGGGTCGCCCATCGCCGGCATGCCGGTGCTGGAGGTGTGGAAGGCCGCGCACGTCGTCGTCTTCAAGCGCTCGATGGCGACCGGGTACGCGGGCGTGCAGAACCCGCTGTTCTTCCGGGACAACACGGCGATGCTCTTCGGCGACGCGAAGACGCAGGTCGAGGCAATCCTCACCTCGCTCCGCACGCTCGACACCGCGGACGTCTGAGGGCGGACCACGCGAGGCCGACCGGCCGCCCCGCCCACCCGGGCGCGGCGGCCGGTCGGCGCGCCCGCAGTCGCTGGTCGAACGTCCTGACGCGTTCGGTGGCGTCGTGACTAGGCTGGACGACGGCCGGTTGAGGAAGACCGGCGGCGGGATGCCCCGGCCGCTGGCGTGCCAGCGCATGGTCAGCCCGGAACCGTCACCCGATCGTTTCGAAGGAGCTTCCGTGGCCACTATCGAGGCCGTAGGCGCTCGCGAGATCCTGGACTCGCGCGGCAACCCCACTGTTGAGGTCGAGGTCGCCCTCGACGACGGCACCATCGCCCGCGCCGCCGTGCCCTCGGGCGCGTCCACCGGCGCGTTCGAGGCCGTGGAGCGTCGGGACGGCGACAAGGGTCGCTACCTCGGCAAGGGCGTGCAGGACGCCGTCAACGCCGTCATGGACGAGATCGCCCCCGAGCTCATCGGCTTCGAGGCCTCCGAGCAGCGCCTGGTGGACCAGGCCCTGATCGACCTCGACGGCACGCCCAACAAGGGCAAGCTCGGCGCCAACGCGATCCTCGGTGCGTCGCTCGCCGTGGCCAAGGCCGCTGCCGACAGCGCCGACCTGCCGCTGTTCCGCTACCTCGGTGGCCCGAACGCGCACATCCTGCCCGTCCCGATGATGAACATCCTCAACGGTGGGTCGCACGCCGACTCCAACGTCGACATCCAGGAGTTCATGGTCGCCCCGATCGGTCCGTCGACCTTCCGCGAGGCCCTGCGCACCGGCGCCGAGGTCTACCACTCGCTGAAGTCGGTGCTGAAGGCCAAGGGCCTGGCCACGGGCCTCGGCGACGAGGGCGGCTTCGCCCCGAACCTGCCGAGCAACCGTGCCGCTCTCGACCTGATCATCGAGGCCATCGAGAAGGCCGGCTTCAAGCCCGGTGAGGACGTCGCGCTCGCGCTCGACGTGGCCGCCACCGAGTTCTTCAAGGACGGCGCGTACCAGTTCGAGGGTGCCGCGAAGTCCGGCGAGGAGATGATCGCCTTCTACCAGCAGCTCGTCGCGGACTACCCGCTGGTCTCCATCGAGGACCCGCTGTCCGAGGACGAGTGGAGCGACTGGTCGGCGCTCGTCGGCCTCGTGGGCGACAAGGTGCAGATCGTCGGCGACGACCTGTTCGTCACCAACCCGGTCCGCCTGAAGAAGGGCATCGAGCTGAAGGCCGCCAACGCGCTGCTCGTGAAGCTCAACCAGATCGGCACGCTGACCGAGACGTTCGACGCGGTGACGATGGCGCAGCGCGCCGGGTTCTTCGCGATGACGTCGCACCGCTCCGGCGAGACCGAGGACGTCACGATCGCCGACCTGGCCGTGGCCACCAACGCCGGCCAGATCAAGACCGGTGCCCCGGCCCGCGGCGAGCGCATCAACAAGTACAACCAGCTGCTCCGCATCGAGGAGGAGCTCGACGACGCCGCGGTCTACGCCGGCGCGAGCGCCTTCCCGCGCTGGAACCGCTGACCCACGCACCACCCACCCGGAGGGCCGGGT
>JAEWYD010000092.1 GCA_023462275.1 Actinomycetes bacterium | reverse complement strand
GGCGACGGCGCGGGGTAGGTCGAGGTCGACGCCGACGCCGACGCGGATGCGGATGCGGATGCCGACGAGCGGATGGAGGCGCACCCGTGACCGCCTCCGGCGCCGGCGTCCGGCTGGAGACGACCTCGACCCTCGGTCCGTGGGCCACGCTGCGCCGCGGCTTGGAGGTGTCTCCGCAGATGCGCCAGGGCGTCGGCGTGACCCTCCTGCTCGCCGCGCTCGCGGCCGGCGGCCGCGTCGTCGTCCCGATCGCGGTGCAGCAGACGATCGACACGGGCCTCCTCGCGCCGGGCGGGCCGCGGACCGGTCGGGTGGCGCTGCTCGTCGGGCTCGCGGCCCTGGCCATCGTGGCCGCCGGTGTCTGCTCGGCGCTCGTGAACGTGCGCCTCTTCCGGCAGAGCGAGGCGGGGCTGGCGACGCTCCGCGTGACGGCGTTCCGACGCGTGCACGACCTGTCGCTCCACACACAGGGCACCGAGCGCCGGGGCAGCCTCGTCTCCCGCGTCACGGGTGACGTCGACACGATCTCGCTCTTCGTGCAGTGGGGCGGGATCATGCTGCTGGTCTCCGCGCTGCAGATCGCCGTCGCCACGGCGCTGATGCTCACCTACTCGTGGCAGCTCACGGTCGTCGTCCTCCTGTCGTTCCTGCCCCTCGTGCTCGTCCTGCGGCCCGCCCAGCGCCGCGTCAGCGCGGCGTACGCGGCGGTCCGGGTGCGGACCGGCGCAATGCTCGGCGCGATCTCGGAGGCCGTCGTGGGCGCCGAGACGATCCGCGCCTACGGCGTCGGCGCGCGGACGGAGCGCCGCATCGACGCGGCGGTCGGCCAGACCCGGGACGCCCAGGTCGCGGCGCAGACCCGCGTGTCGCTCGTGTTCTCCTCGGGCGTCCTGGTCGCCAACCTCGTCCTGGCCGCCGTGGTCGTGGTCGGCACGCTGCTCGGCGTCGACGGCGGGCTGACGGCGGGCCGCCTCCTCGCGTTCCTGTTCCTCGTGCAGCTCTTCACCGGCCCGGTGCAGCTGTCGACCGAGATACTCAACGAAGCGCAAAACGCGCTGGCGGGCTGGCGACGGGTGCTCGGCGTCATCGACACGCCGACCGAGATCGCCGACCCGCCCGGCGGCGCACGGCCCAGCCCGCGCGGCGCGGGGAGCGTCGAGCTCCGCGGCGTCACCTTCGCCTACCCCGGTGGCCCCCCGGTGCTCCGCGACGTCGACCTCAGCGTCCCGGCCCGCACGAAGGTTGCCGTCGTCGGGGCGACCGGCTCCGGCAAGACGACGATGGCGCGGCTGGTCGCCAGGCTGGCCGACCCCAGCGAGGGCCAGGTGCTCCTCGACGGCGTCGACCTCCGCCAGATCGCCCTGCGCGACCTGCGGGCGCGGGTCGTGCTCGTGCCCCAGGAGGGCTTCCTCTTCGACGGGACGATCGCGCACAACGTCGCCTACGGCAGCCGGGACGGCTCGGCCACCCCCGACGACGTCGTGCGCGCCTTCGCCGCCCTCGGCCTCGCCGACTGGCTGGCCGACCTGCCCGAGGGCGTCCAGACGGAGGTTGGCCAGCGCGGGGAGCGGCTGTCGGCGGGGGAGCGCCAGCTCGTCGCCCTCGCCCGCGCGCACCTCGCCGGAGCCGACGTGCTCGTCCTCGACGAGGCCACCAGCGCGGTCGACCCGGCCACGGAGGTGCGGATCTCCCGCGCGCTCGACCAGCTCACCGCCGGCCACACCACGCTCACCATCGCGCACCGCCTCTCCACGGCGGAGGCCGCAGACCTCGTCGTGGTCGTCGCCGACGGGCGGCTCGTCCAGGTGGGCCCGCACGCCGAGCTGCTGGCGGTCGACGGGCCGTACGCCGCCATGCACGCCGCCTGGCTCGCGCAGACGCGCTGAGCCGGCGCCCGGCGGAATCGGGCGGCGGCCTCGCGAGAGGGCGTGGCAGGATCGGCCCGTGCCGAACAACCCCCTCGACCCGGCGATCGCCGCGCGGCTCAAGCGCGACGCCTCCGGCCTGGTCTGCGCCGTCGTCCAGCAGCACGACACCCGTGAGGTCCTCATGGTCGGCTGGATGGACGACGAGGCCCTGCACCGCACGCTGACCACGGGTCGCGTGACGTTCTGGAGCCGTTCGCGCGAGGAGTACTGGCGCAAGGGCGACACGTCCGGCCACGTGCAGTGGGTGCGGTCGGTGCACCTGGACTGCGACGGTGACGCCGTCCTCGTCCAGGTGGACCAGGTCGGCGCCGCGTGCCACACGGGCACCCGCACGTGCTTCGAGGCGGGCGGCGACCTCGGCGCCGTCGTCGGGACGGGGGACGCCTCGTGAACGCCGCCGCGGGCGGGAGCGGCCCGGACCAGCCCGGTGCCCTGCCCTGGGGGCAGACGTGGCCGACGCTGGCGACGTTCCGGGACCTGGCGGCGGACGGGCGACGGGTGATCCCCGTGGTGCGCAGGCTGCTGGCCGACGACGTCACCCCGGTGGGGCTCTACCGGACGCTTGCGCAGGGGCGTCCCGGCACGTTCATCCTCGAGTCCGCCGAGGTCGACGGCACGTGGGCGCGGTACTCCTTCGTGGGTGTGGCGGCGCGCGCCACCCTCACCGTGCGGAACGGCCAGGCCGTGTGGCTGGGCGACGTGCCGGTGGGCGTACCACGCGAGGGCGACGTCCTGGAGGTCCTCGCCGCGACCCTCGAGGCGCTGCGGACGCCCGCGGTCCCCGGCCTGCCGCCGCTGACGGGCGGTCTCGTCGGGGCGCTCGGCTGGGACGTGGTGCGGCACTGGGAGCCAACGCTGCCGGCCGTGGCGCCCGAGGAGCTGGGCGTGCCCGAGGTCGCCCTCTGCCTGGCCGCCGACCTCGCGGTCGTCGATCACGTCGACGGCACCGTCTGGCTCGTCGCCAACGCGATCAACTTCGACGCCACCGACGAGCGCGTCGACGAGGCCCACGCCGACGCCGTCGGCCGTCTGGACGCGATGCAGGCGGCCCTCGCCCGGGGCGCGACGACGGCGCCCGGGGTCCTCGTCGACGCCTCCGAGCCCGAGCTCGAGTTCCGCAGCACGCGGGAGGAGTTCGAGACCGCCGTCCGGCGCGGCAAGGAGGCGATCCGGGAGGGCGAGGTCTTCCAGGTCGTCATCTCCCAGCGCCTGGACTTGGACTGCCCGGCCGACCCGCTCGACGTCTACCGGGTGCTGCGGACCATCAACCCCAGCCCGTACATGTACTGCATGGTGCTGCAGGACGCGGCGGGGTCGCCCTTCACGGTCGTCGGGTCGAGCCCGGAGACGCTCGTCAAGGTGACCGACGGGCACGTGACGACGTTCCCGATCGCCGGGTCCCGGCCGCGGGGGGCCACGCCGGAGGCGGACGCCGCCCTGGTGGCCGAGCTCCTCGCGGACCCGAAGGAGCGGGCCGAGCACATCATGCTGGTCGACCTCTCGCGCAACGACCTCGTCAAGGTGTGCTCGCCGACCTCTGTCGAGGTGGTGGACTTCATGGCCGTCCGCCGGTTCAGCCACATCATGCACATCTGCTCCACCGTCGTCGGACGCCTGCGTCCCGGTGCCACGGCCCTGCAGACCCTCATGGCGACGTTCCCCGCCGGTACGCTCTCCGGCGCGCCCAAGCCCCGCGCGATCGCGCTGATCGACGAGCTGGAGCCGGCCCGGCGGGGGATCTACGGCGGCACGGTGGGGTACTTCGACTTCGCGGGGAACATGGACATGGCCATCGCGATCCGCACGGCACTGATCCGGGCGGGCCGCGCGAGCGTCCAGGCGGGCGGCGGCATCGTCGCGGACTCCGTCGAGGCCCTCGAGTACGCGGAGTCGCGGAACAAGGCGGCCGCGGCGGTCCGCGCGGTGCAGATCGCCTCGCGGCTGCGCGTCGCCGGCCGATGACGGGCCGCGGGCTGCCGTCGCGCCGGACCGCGGTGACGGGTCTGCTGCTGCTGGGGGTCGGGCTGCTGGGCGCTGGCCGTGCGACGTGGGTCACCGCCCGGACGTGGACGGCCCTCGCGGAGGTCGACGTCACCGTCCCGGGGTCGGACGCCGCGCCCGTGGTCTCCGCCGCGGGCCTCGTCGTGCTGGCCACCGGGCTGCTCCTCGCGCTCGCCCGGCGCGTCACCTCCGCGGTGGCGTCGGTGGTGGCGGCGGCCGGGGGATGCCTGGCGCTGACCGGCGCCCTGGCGGTGGCGCGCGCTCCCGACGTCGTGGCCCGGGACGGGGCGCTCCGGTCGGTGGGCGTCGGCGCGCGCACCTCGGACGTCGGCCTGACGCCCTTCCTCTGGCTGGTCGTCGTGCTCGCCGTGGCGACCGTCCTGCTGGGTGTGCTCGCAGCGGCCGGATCGCGGCGGTGGCCGGTCGGGCACCGGCACGAGGCGCCGTCCGCGGTGGCGGCGAGCCCGGCCGACGACTGGACCGCCCTGAGCCGAGGCGAGGACCCGACGGCCGCGCTCGACGCACCCGACGACGCACCCGACCTCGACGGCGGCGTCGATCACCGGTCCGGGCCGTCGTAAACCCGCGGGGTTCGCTATCGTTCGCCGTACGTCACGAGAGGTAGGTGGGTATGGCGGAGCAGCCGCACGACCGCGCGGAGGAAGCGCGCCTCCCCGAGGCCGCGCCCCCGACGAACCACGGCCACACGGTGGCCGCCTGGGTCACCGTGTCCGTCGTGATGGTCGGAGCTGTCGTCGCCTCGGCCGGCGTGCTCGCGACCGCGGCGCCGTTGTTCTGGGCCGGGCTGGTGGTCTGCGTCCTGGGCGTCGTCGCCGGCCGCGTGCTCCGCGCCATGGGCCTCGGCCAGCCGTCACCCTCCGGTCCCGCCCGGGGGAGTGCCGCCTCGGGCTCGGACGTGGCGGCGCGGGGCTGACCCGAAGGGGACGTCCGAGGTCATCCCGGGCGGCGTGGCGCTTCCCCGCACCCGGGTACGGCTGCCACGCTGGGTCCGACGGCGCCGGCCCGGCGCCGAGGTAGCGAAGGAGCCCCATGACCACGCCGACGTCCGGCACACCGGGTGACGAGAACCCCTACGGCGTCCAGCCGCCCGGGGCCGAGCAGCCGGCGGGGCCGCCGGCCTACCCGCAGCCCTCGTACCCGCAGCCGGGTTCCGGCCAGCCCGGGTACCCGCCGCCGTCGTACCCGCAGCCGGGCGCCCCGCAGGCCGGGTACCCGGCGCCGTCGTACCCGCAGCCCGGCTACCCGCAGCAGGGCTGGCAGGCCGGGTACGGCGTCCCGGACACCTCGCAGAACGGCCTCGGCGTCTGGGCGCTCGTGCTCGGCATCGCCGGCTGGGTCTGCAGCCTCGGCTTCCTCGCCGGCATCCCGGCCATCGTCCTCGGGACCAAGTCGCGCAAGGCCGCCGCGGAGGGCCGCGCCACGAACGGTGGCATGGGCACGGCGGGCCTGGTGCTCGGCTGGGTCATCACGATCCTGTCGGTCATCGCCGTCGTCGTGATCGTCCTGCTGCTGGCCAACGGGACGCTGGAGACCACCAGCGACGGCTCCAGCTTCGAGTGGCACCTCGGCAGCTGACCTGAGGCCGGGGCTCGCGCGGTCACCCGCGGTGCCGCCTCCGGCCACCCTTCCCGGGCGCCAACCGTGGGCGCCCGTCCCAGCGCGACGTCACATGAACGAGGTCGCGATCGTCCCCCACCGAGGAGTCATGCGATGAGCACGCCGCCGCCCTACTCCGGCGACCAGAACCCGTACGGGCAGCCCGACCAGGGCGGCCAGTACGGCCAGCAGCCGCCCTACGGCCAGCCGCCGGCGTACGGCCAGCCGCCGGCGTACGGCCAGCAGCCGCCCTACGGCCAGCAGCCCTACGGCCAGCAGCCGGCGTACGGCCAGTACCCCGGCTACGGGTTCGCCCCCAGCACGGCGAAGAACAACCTCGGCACGTGGGCCCTGGTCTGCGGCATCCTCGGCCTGTGCTGCGGCGTGGCGGGCATCGTCGCCATCATCCTCGGCAAGCAGTCGCAGGAGGCCGCCGCCCGCGGCGAGGCCACCAACGGTGGCATGGGCCGCGCCGGGTACATCCTGGGCATCGTCGCGGTCGCCCTGTGGGCCGTCTCCCTGGTGCTCCGGTTCACCGGCGTCCTGACCTACGACTGGGCGAACGTCGGCTGACGTGGCGGCAGACGCGCTCGTCGGACGCCGATCGGTGCCCGCAGGCTCCGCGGCGGGCACCGATCGCGCCCGCAGGCTCCGCGCGCCCCTGGTGGCGGTGGGGGTCACCGCTGCGGCCACGGCGCTGGTGGCGGTGCGGAGCCCGTACGAGCCCGGTGCCTACGGGTACTGCCCCATCCGGGCGCTGACGGGCCTGTGGTGCCCGGGCTGCGGTGGCCTGCGCGCCGTCCACGACCTGGCGCACCTCGACCTGGCCGGGGCGTGGGCGATGAACCCGCTCGTGGTCCTCGCGGTCCCGGTTGTGGTCCTGCTCTGGGCCCGGTGGGCGGCGCGGAGCTGGCGTGGTCGCCCGTCGCCGACGACGGGTGTGGTCGGCTCGGTCGCGCTGGCGGTCGTCCTGGTGACCTTCATGGTGCTGCGCAACGTGCCGGCGCTCGCGCCGGCCCTGGCGCCCTGAGCCCCGCTGACGCCCGCGGTCGACGTCGGCGGCCCTGACCGGCCACCCCGTCGGGGCGGTCCCAGCTGGTGGGCGCGGACGGGGCACGCCCCGAGGCCCCCTACCATGGGGACAAGCTCGCTGGGGGCGGGCGGGAACGGGAGGTGTCGCCATGTCGGTCCTGGAGGACATCGTCGCTGGGGTGCGCCAGGACCTGGCGGAGCGTGAGGCGGCCGTCCCGCTGGCGGCGCTCAAGGAGCGCGCGGCGCGCGTCCCGGGCGCCAAGGAGTGCCTCTCGCGGCTGCACGACGAGGCCGCGGTGGGCGTGATCGCCGAGGTGAAGCGGTCCAGCCCGAGCAAGGGAGCCCTGGCCGAGATCGAGGACCCGGCCGGGCTCGCCGCCGAGTACGAGGCCGGCGGTGCGCTGGCGATCTCCGTGCTCACCGAGCGCCGGCGGTTCAACGGCAGCCTTGCCGATCTCGACGCCGTCCGGGCGGCGGTGGACGTCCCCGTGCTGCGCAAGGACTTCATCGTCACCCCGTACCAGGTCTGGGAGGCGCGCGCGCACGGCGCCGACCTGGTGCTGCTGATCGTCGCCGCCCTCGAGCAGACCGTGCTGACGTCGCTCGTGGAGCGGGTGCACTCCCTCGGCATGACCGCCCTGGTCGAGGTGCACGACGTCGACGAGGTCTCGCGGGCCGTCGACGCGGGGGCGCGCTGCGTCGGGGTCAACTCCCGGAACTTGAAGACCCTCGACGTCGACCGGACGACGTTCGCGCGCCTGGCGCCGGTGATCCCGACGGGCGTCGTGCGGATCGCGGAGTCGGGCGTCCGCGGGCCCCACGACGTCATGGACTACGCGCGCTCCGGCGCCGACGCGGTCCTCGTGGGCGAGAGCCTGGTAACCGGGGGCAACCCGCGGCACGCCGTGGCCGACCTCGTCGCGGCCGGAGCGCACCCCTCGCTGCGGGCGGTGCGCCAGTGACCGACGCCGGTTCGCACCCCCTGCTCGACGCCGCCGGGGAGGGGCCGTACTTCGGCGACTTCGGCGGTCGGTACATGCCGGAGGCGCTGGTCTCGGCGCTGGACGATCTCGAGGCCGCGTGGGAGAAGTCGCGGCACGATCCGGAGTTCGCCGCCGAACTGACCCGCCTGCACCGCACGTACACGGGCCGGCCCAGCATCATCACCGAGGTGCCGCGGTTCGCGCGCCACTGCGGGGACGCGCGGGTGATCCTCAAGCGCGAGGACCTCAACCACACCGGGTCGCACAAGATCAACAACGTGCTCGGCCAGGCCCTGCTCACGAAGCGGATCGGCAAGTCGCGGGTCATCGCCGAGACCGGGGCGGGCCAGCACGGCGTCGCCACGGCGACGGCCGCGGCCCTCTTCGACCTCGAGTGCGTGATCTACATGGGTGAGGAGGACACCCGCCGCCAGGCGCTCAACGTGGCGCGGATGCGCCTCCTGGGCGCCGAGGTCGTCCCCGTCCGTGCCGGTTCGCGCACGCTCAAGGACGCCATCAACGAGGCGCTGCGCGACTGGGTGACGAACGTCGAGACCACGAACTACGTGTTCGGGACCGTCGCGGGCCCGCACCCGTTCCCGGCGATGGTGCGCGACTTCCAGCGGATCATCGGGGTGGAGGCGCGCGAGCAGGTGCTCGAGCTGACCGGCCGGCTGCCCGACGTCGTCGCGGCGTGCGTCGGCGGCGGCTCCAACGCGATGGGCATCTTCCACGCGTTCCTCGACGACCCCGTCCGCCTCGTCGGCCTCGAGGCCGGTGGCGAGGGCGTCGAGACCGGCCGGCACGCGGCCACGATCAGCGGCGGCGCCCCCGGCGTCCTGCACGGCGCGCGGTCCTTCCTGCTCCAGGACGCCGACGGTCAGACGCTGGAGAGCCACTCCATCTCCGCCGGGCTGGACTACCCCGGCGTCGGCCCGGAGCACTCGTGGCTCGCCTCGATCGGACGCGCGGAGTACCGGCCGATCACGGACGCGCAGGCGATGGACGCCTTGCTGCTGCTCAGCCGGACGGAGGGCATCATCCCGGCGATCGAGTCGGCGCACGCGCTGGCGGGTGCGATGCAGCTCGGCCAGGAGGCGGCCGCCGCGGGCGACGCGCCGACGATCCTCGTGAACCTCTCCGGGCGTGGCGACAAGGACATGGAGACCGCCGCCGCCTGGTTCCACCTCCTGGACGAGGAAGCCCGATGACCGCGACCGTGGCGAGCCGCACCGCCGACCGCCTGGACGCCGTCCGGGCCGAGGGGCGCAGCGCGCTCGTCGGCTACCTGCCCGTCGGCTTCCCCGACGTGGCGACCTCGGTCACGGCCGTCCGCACGATGGTCGACGCCGGCGTCGACGTCGTCGAGCTCGGGCTGCCCTACTCGGACCCCGTGATGGACGGGCCCGTCATCCAGCACGCGGTCGAGCGCGCCCTCGCCGGCGGCGTCCGCGTCGCGGACACGCTGCGGACCGTGGAGGCCCTGGCCGGCACCGGCGTCCCGATCCTCGTCATGACGTACTGGAACCCCGTGGTGCGGTACGGCGTCGAGGCGTTCGCGCGGGACCTGGCCGCGGCCGGGGGCGCCGGCCTCATCACCCCGGACCTCATCCCCGACGAGGCGGGGGAGTGGATCGCCGCGTCCGACGCCCACGGACTCGACCGGGTGTTCCTCGTGGCGCCGAGCTCGCCGACCGAGCGCCTCGCCCTCACCGCGCGCGCGTCGCGCGGGTTCGTCTACGCCGCGTCCACGATGGGCGTGACGGGCACCCGGGCCTCGGTGGGCTCGCACGCGGAACGGCTCGTGGCCGACACCCGGCGCGCCGGCGCCGACCGCGTCTGCGTCGGTCTCGGGGTGAGCACGGCCGCACAGGCGGCCGAGGTCGCCGCCTACGCCGACGGCGTCATCGTCGGGAGTGCGTTCGTACGCCCGCTCCTCGACGCCCAGACGCCGAGCGCCGGGCTCGCTGGTCTGGCCCAGGCCGTGGGCGAGCTCGCCCGCGGCGTCCGGGGTGACGTGTGATCGCCGGCCTGCTCGCCGAGATCCCCAGCCCCTCCCAGGGCGTCTGGAACCTCGGCCCGGTGCCGATCCGTGCCTACTCGCTCGCGATCCTCGCGGGGATCATCGCCGCCGTCTGGATCACGCAGCGTCGGTGGGTCGCCCGCGGCGGCGACCCGGACACGGTGCTCGAGATCTCCTTCTGGGCCGTGCCCTTCGGCATCGTCGGTGGGCGGCTCTACCACGTGATCTCCTCGCCGGACCGGTACTTCGGGCCGCACGGCGACGTCAGACGCGTCGTTGAGGTGTGGCAGGGCGGCCTCGGCATCTGGGGCGCCGTGGCCCTCGGCGCGGTCGGCGCGTGGATCGGGACCCGGCGCGCGGGCGTGCGCCTCCCGGTGTTCGCTGACGCGCTGGCGCCGGGCCTGCTGGTGGCGCAGGCGATCGGGCGCCTGGGCAACTGGTTCAACCAGGAGCTCTTCGGGTCCCCGACGACGCTGCCCTGGGGGCTGCGGATCGACCCGGAGTCGCCGAACTTCCCGGCCGACACGCCGCCGGACACCCTCTTCCACCCGACCTTCCTGTACGAGCTGGTGTGGAACCTGGCTGCCGCGGCGCTCATCGTGTGGCTGGACCGCCGCCGTCGATGGGGCCACGGCCGGGCCTTCTTCGCCTACGTGGTGGCGTACACCGCGGGGCGCCTCTGGATCGAGCTGCTCCGCATCGACCCCGCGGAGACGGTGCTCGGCCTACGGCTCAACGTGTGGACGGCGCTCCTCGTCGGGCTGGCCGGACTCGTCGCCTTCATCGTCGTCGGCCGCCTGCACCCGGACCGGGAGGCCAGCCCCGCGCTGCACCCGGCGGACGACGACGCCGCGGACGAAGCGGTGGACGCGGACGGCCCGGAGCCTGCCCCCTCGGACGAGGCCCACGAGGCCGCCGACCCGACCCCGGATGCAGCCGCCGACACCCTCGGCGACGCGCCCGGCGACGCGCCCGGCGACGTGCCCGCGGGCGACCGCCGCTGACCCCGCGGTCGGCGTGCGCGCACGGGCCGACCTCGATCTGCCGCAGGGTGGAACGATCCTTGGGCGATGCCGTGGAAGAAGGTATCGTCGGGCCACTCGGGCCGAGGGCGTCCCGCACATTCCCCTGAACACGTCACGCCGGCACCCGCCGGCCCAGCGAGGACGGTGCCCATGAGCCGGCCGCAGCATCCCGGAGAGCAGTCGGGCCTCTACGACCCGGCGGCGGAGCACGACGCCTGTGGCGTCGCCTTCGTGGCCACGCTGCGCGGCACCCCCGGCCGGGACATCGTCGACGCGGCGCTCACCGCGCTGGCGAACCTGGACCACCGCGGCGCCGTCGGCGCCGAGGCCGACAGCGGCGACGGCGCCGGCATCCTGACGCAGGTCCCCGACGCGTTCATCCGCGACGTCGTGGACGCGGACCTGCCCGCGCCGGGCCACTACGCGATCGGGCTCGCGTTCCTGCCGACCGACCCGGACGCGCTGCACGACGCCGTCGTGGGCGTCGAGAAGGTGGTCGCGGACGAGGGCCTGGACCTGCTGGCCTGGCGCGACGTCCCGGTGACCCCGGAGATCGTCGGCCCGACGGCCCGGTCGACGATGCCGGTCTTCCGCCACGTCGTGGTGGCCGACCCGAGCCGGACGCTCTCCGGGCTGGAGCTGGAGCGCCGGGCGTTCCGCGTGCGCAAGCGCGTCGAGCGGGAGGTCGGCGTCTACCTCGCGTCCCTGTCCTGCCGCACCCTGTCATACAAGGGGATGCTGACGACGGGGCAGCTCGAGCCGTTCTTCCCGGACCTGTCCGACCCCCGGTACGCCACCGAGCTCGCGCTCGTGCACTCGCGCTTCTCCACGAACACGTTCCCCTCGTGGCCGCTGGCGCAGCCGTTCCGGCTCATCGCCCACAACGGTGAGATCAACACGGTCCGCGGCAACCGCAACTGGATGGCGGCCCGGCAGAGCGTCCTGGGGTCGGAGGTGCTGGGCGACCTCGCGCCGCTGATGCCGATCTGCTCCGACGGCGCATCTGACTCGGCGACGTTCGACGAGGTGCTGGAGCTCCTCCACCTCGCCGGCCGCAGCCTCCCGCACGCGGTCCTCATGATGATCCCGGAGGCGTGGGAGAACCACGAGAGCCTCGACCCCGACCTCCGCGCGTTCTACCAGTACCACTCGTGCCTGATGGAGCCGTGGGACGGCCCCGCAGCGCTCACGTTCACGGACGGCACGCTCATCGGCGCGGTGCTGGACCGCAACGGGCTGCGCCCCGGCCGGTACTGGATCACGGACGACGGCCTCGTCGTCCTGGCGAGCGAGACCGGCGTGCTGGACATCGACCCGGCGCGGGTCGTCCGCAAGGGTCGCCTGGAGCCGGGTCGGATGTTCCTCGTCGACACGGGCTCAGGCCGCGTCGTCGACGACCAGGAGATCAAGTCCCAGCTCGCCGCCCAGCGCCCGTACGCCGCCTGGGTCGCGGAGCACTCGGTGCCGCTCGGATCGCTCCCGGAGCGCGAGCACGTGCAGCACACCCCGGCGTCCGTGCGGCGTCGGCAGCGCGCGTTCGGCTACACGGAGGAGGAGCTGAAGGTCCTCCTCACGCCGATGGCGCTCACTGGCGCGGAGCCGCTCGGCGCCATGGGGACGGACACGCCGATCGCGGTCCTGTCGGCCCGGCCGCGGCTGCTCTTCGACTACTTCACCCAGATGTTCGCGCAGGTCACGAACCCGCCGCTCGACGCGATCCGCGAGGAGCTCGTCACGAGCATCGGCGGGGCCATCGGCCCGGAGCCGAACCTCCTCGCCGACGCGCCGGAGCACGCGCGCAAGCTGATCCTGCCCTTCCCGGTGATCGACAACGACCAGCTGGCCGCCGTCGTCCGGATCGACCGCGACCCGGCGTTCGAGGGCATCTTCCGGACGGAGATGGTGCGCGGCCTGTACCGCGTCGCCGGTGGGCACGAGGCCCTCGAGGAGCGGCTGCGCGAGATCTACGCGCAGGTCGACGCGGCGATCGAGCAGGGCGTGAGCTTCGTCGTGCTGTCCGACCGCGAGTCCGACGGCGAGCTCGCCCCGATCCCGTCGCTCCTGCTGCTCAGCGGCGTCCACCAGCACCTCGTGCGTCGGAACACGCGCACGCGCGTCAGCCTGATCGTGGAGGCGGGCGACGTCCGCGAGGTCCACCACGTCGCCCTGCACATCGGCTACGGCGCCGCGGCGGTGAACCCGTACCTCGCCATGGAGACCGTCGAGGGTCTGGCCCGCGACGGTTCGCTCGGCGACGTCGCGCCCGAGAAGGCGGTGGCGAACCTCATCAAGGCGCTCGGCAAGGGCGTGCTCAAGGTGATGAGCAAGATGGGCATCTCGACGCTCGCGTCCTACCGGGGCGCGCAGACGTTCGAGGCGGTCGGCCTGTCCAAGGAGCTCGTGGACCGCTACTTCACGGGGACGACGAGCCGCCTCGGGGGCGTCGGGCTCGAGGTCATCGCCGCCGAGTCCGCCTCGCGGCACGCCGACGCGTACCCGAAGAGCGGCAACCCGCAGGCTCACCGGCGCCTCAACGTCGGCGGCGAGTACAAGTGGCGGCGCGACGGCGAGGAGCACCTCTTCGACCCGGAGACCGTGTTCCGGCTGCAGCACTCGACGCGCACGCGGCAGCTCGACGTGTTCCGCCAGTACACGCGGCGCATCGACGACCAGGCGGCGCGCCTGATGACGCTGCGCGGGCTGCTGACCTTCGCCGAGGGCGAGCGTCAGCCCGTCCCGCTCGACGAGGTCGAGCCGGTGAGCGACATCGTCAAGCGGTTCAGCACGGGTGCCATGTCCTACGGCTCCATCTCGCGCGAGGCGCACGAGACGCTGGCCATCGCGATGAACCACCTCGGCGCCCGCTCCAACACCGGCGAGGGCGGCGAGGACCCGGAGCGTCTCTACGACCCCGAGAGGCGCAGCGCGATCAAGCAGGTCGCCTCGGGTCGGTTCGGCGTGACCTCGGAGTACCTGGTCAACGCCACCGACCTGCAGATCAAGATGGCGCAGGGTGCCAAGCCGGGTGAGGGCGGCCAGCTGCCCGGTCCCAAGGTGTACCCGTGGATCGCGCAGACCCGGCACTCCACGCCCGGTGTCGGCCTCATCTCGCCGCCGCCGCACCACGACATCTACTCGATCGAGGACATCGCGCAGCTCATCCACGACCTGAAGAACGCGAACCCGGAGGCCCGGGTGCACGTGAAGCTCGTGAGCGAGTTCGGCGTGGGCACGGTGGCCGCGGGCGTCTCCAAGGCGCACGCCGACGTCGTCCTGATCTCCGGGCACGACGGCGGCACGGGCGCGAGCCCCCTGACGTCCCTCAAGCACGCGGGCACGCCGTGGGAGATCGGCCTCGCCGAGACGCAGCAGACCCTGGTCCTGAACAACCTGCGCGACCGCATCGTCGTGCAGGTGGACGGTCAGCTGAAGACCGGCCGTGACGTCGTCATCGCGGCGCTGCTGGGCGCGGAGGAGTTCGGCTTCGCGACGGCGCCGCTCGTCGTGTCGGGCTGCATCATGATGCGCGTCTGCCACCTCGACACGTGCCCGGTCGGCGTAGCGACGCAGAACCCCGAGCTGCGGGCCCGGTTCTCGGGCAAGCCCGAGTTCGTGGAGACCTTCTTCGAGTACATCGCGATCGAGGTGCGCGAGCACCTGGCGGCCCTGGGCTTCCGGTCCATCGCCGAGGCCGTCGGCCACGTCGAGGCGCTCGACACGCGGGCCGTCATCGAGCACTGGAAGGCGCAGGGGCTGGACCTCGGACCGGTGCTCGCCCGTCCCGAGCCGGTGCCGGGCTCGACGCTGCGGCAGACCACGACGCAGGACCACGGCCTGCACAAGGCCCTGGACAACCGGCTCGTGGAGCTGGCCGAGCCGGCCCTGGCGCGCGGTGAGGCGGTCCGTATCGACCTGCCGGTCCGCAACGTCAACCGCACGGTCGGCACGATGCTGGGGTACCACGTCACCAAGCGCTACGGGTCGACCGGGCTGCCGGACGACACCATCGACGTCACCCTGACCGGCTCGGCCGGGCAGTCCCTCGGGGCCTTCCTGCCCCGGGGCATCACGATCCGTCTGCTCGGCGACGCGAACGACTACGTCGGCAAGGGGCTGTCGGGCGGCCGGATCGTCGTCCGACCCGACCACGCGTCTGTGCTCTCGGGGGCACGGGACGTCATCGCCGGCAACGTCATCGGCTACGGCGCGACGGCCGGGGAGATCTACCTGCGCGGCGTCGTCGGCGAGCGGTTCGGCGTCCGGAACTCCGGCGCCACCCTCGTGGTCGAGGGCGTGGGTGACCACGCGTGCGAGTACATGACGGGCGGCACCGTCGTCGTGCTCGGGAAGACCGGCCGCAACGTCGGCGCGGGCATGTCGGGTGGCTACGCCTACGTCCTGGATCTGCGGCCGGAGGCCGTCAACCAGGCGGCGCTGAAGGGCGGCGAGCTCGCTTTGCGGCCCCTGGACGACGAGGCCGCGGCCACGGTCGAGGCGCTGCTCCGGCGTCACCACGCGGAGACCGGGTCCCCGCGGGCCGGCGAGCTCCTCGCCGACCTCCCCGAGTCGCTCGCGCGCTTCACCTGCATCGTGCCCACCGGCTACGAACGGATGCAGGCCGCGATGGCCGCCGCCGCGGCGGAGGGCCTCGACCCCAGCGCACCGGGTGCATGGGACAAGATCCTGGAGGTGTCCCGTGGCTGACCCGCGCGGCTTCCTGAAGGTCCGGCAGCGGGAGCTCCCGCCCAGCCGGCCCGTGCCCGTCCGGCTGATGGACTGGCGTGAGGTGCACGAGCACCTCACGGAGGAGGAGACCGGGGCGATCCTGCACCGGCAGGCCGGTCGCTGCATGGACTGCGGCATCCCGTTCTGCCACTCGGGCTGCCCCCTGGGCAACCTGATCCCCGAGTGGAACGACCTCGTCTGGAAGGGCCAGTGGGCGGAGGCCAGCGACCGCCTGCACGCCACGAACAACTTCCCCGAGGTCACCGGTCGCATCTGCCCCGCCCCGTGCGAGTCCTCGTGCGTGCTGGGCATCAACCAGCCGCCGGTGACGATCAAGAACATCGAGGCGTCGATCGCGGACACCGCCTTCGACAAGGACCTGATCGCGCCGCAGCTGCCCTACTTCCTCACCGGGCACACGGTGGCCGTCATCGGCTCCGGTCCCGCCGGCCTCGCCGCGGCTCAGCAGCTGACCCGGGCCGGGCACACCGTGGCCGTGTTCGAGCGGGACGACCGGATCGGGGGCCTCCTGCGGTACGGCGTGCCGGACTTCAAGCTGGAGAAGCACCTGCTCGACCGACGCATCGCCCAGATGGAGGCCGAGGGCACCCGGTTCCGCCCGGGCGTCGAGATCGGCGTCGACATCACGTACAAGGAGCTCCGCTCCCGGTACGACGCCGTCGTCGTGGCCACGGGTGCTCGCGTGCCTCGGCGCATCGACGTGCCGGGCTCCGACCTGCCCGGCATCCACGTCGCGATGGACTTCCTCCGGCAGGCCAACCGCGTCGCCGCCGGCGACGAGGTGCCCGACCAGATCGTGGCGACGGGCAAGCACGTCGTCGTCATCGGCGGCGGCGACACCGGCTCGGACTGCCTCGGCACCTCGCTGCGGCAGGGCGCCCTGTCGGTGACGACGCTGGACATCATGGAGCGGCCGCCGGACTCGCGGCCGGCGAACCAGCCGTGGCCCGTGGACCCGATGGTCTTCAAGGTCTCGAGCTCGCACGAGGAGGGCGGCACCCGCGAGTACCTCGTCGGCACGGTCAGCTTCCTCGGCGAAGACCACGTGCGGGGTCTGCGCGTCACGTCGCTGACGGTGGCCGAGGACGGCCGTCGGGTGCCGACGGGGGAGACCCGCGACATCCCGGCCGACCTGGTGGTGCTCGCGATGGGCTTCACCGGTCCCGAGACGGACCTGCTGCAGGCCCAGACGGGCGCGGACGTCACGGGTCGTGGCGTCATCGCCCGCGGGGACGACTTCCAGACGTCGGTGCCCGGCCTGTTCGTCTGCGGCGACGCCGGCCGGGGCCAGTCACTCGTCGTGTGGGCGATCGCGGAGGGCCGTGCGGCCGCCGCGGGGGTCGACGCCTACCTGCGTGGCGCGACGGAGCTGCCTGCTCCGGTCACGCCGACGACGAGGGCCATGCGGCCGTAGCCGCCGACACGGTGCGGGTGCCCCGGCGGGCCCGTGTGAGCCGTCGCGCGCCGGGCAAACATCCCAGGACTTCGGGACCACATGGCCCGGAGGTCCACGACATAGGCTGGAGCCATGCGTAGAGCCAAGATTGTGTGCACCACCGGACCCGCGACGGAGACCCCCGAGCAGATCCAGGCGCTGGTCGACGCGGGTATGGACGTGGCGCGGATCAACCGCAGCCACGGCGCCCCGGAGGAGCACGAGGCGGTCATCCGCCACGTGCGTGCGGCCGCCAAGGCGTCGGGTCGGGCTGTCGCCGTTCTCGTGGACCTGCAGGGGCCGAAGATCCGGCTCGGCAAGTTCAAGAACGGCAAGGAGGAGCTCGCCGAGGGCGACACCTTCGTCATCACCACCGAGGACGTGCCCGGTACGAAGGAGCTCGCCTCCACCACGTACAAGGGCCTCCCGGGCGACGCCCGCCCGGGTGACCGCATCCTCATCGACGACGGCCGCGTGGCCGTCCGCATCGTGTCCGTCGACGGACCTCGGGTCACCACCCGGGTCGAGGTCGGCGGCCCCGTCTCCAACAACAAGGGCCTCAACCTCCCGGGCGTCGCTGTCAGCGTCCCCGCGATGTCCACGAAGGACCAGGAGGACCTGCGCTGGGCCCTCCGCCTCGGGGCGGACTTCATCGCCCTGTCGTTCGTGCGCACCGCCGCCGACTACGACGACGTCGCGAAGATCATGGCGGAGGAGGGCCGGACCGTCCCGGTCATCGCCAAGATCGAGAAGCCGCAGGCCGTCGAGAACCTCGTGGAGATCATCGACGCCTTCGACGGCATCATGGTCGCCCGCGGCGACCTCGGCGTCGAGCTCCCGCTCGAGCAGGTCCCGATCGTCCAGAAGCGCGCGATCGAGCTGGCCCGCCGCTCGGCCAAGCCGGTCATCGTTGCCACGCAGGTGCTCGAGTCGATGATCTCGGCTCCGCGCCCCACGCGCGCGGAGGCGTCCGACTGCGCCAACGCCGTCCTCGACGGCGCGGACGCCGTCATGCTCTCCGGCGAGACGAGCGTCGGCGAGTACCCGATCGAGGCCGTTCGCACCATGGCGCGGATCATCGAGAACACGGAGCAGCACGGTCGCGACCGGATCGCCCCCCTCGGGTGGTCCCCGAAGACCCGTGGTGGCTCCATCACCCACGCGGCCGCCGAGGTCGGCGAGACGCTGGGCGTGAAGTACCTGGTCACCTTCACGCAGAGCGGCGACTCGGCGCGTCGGATGTCGCGTCTGCGCTCGCCGATCCCGCTGCTGGCGTTCACGCCCCTGCCGCAGGTCCGCAACACGCTGGCGATCAGCTGGGGTGTGCAGACCTACGAGGTGCCGATGGTCGCCCACACCGACGCCATGGTGCTCCAGGTGGAGCTGACGCTGCGGGCCAACGGCCTCGCGGAGGACGGCGACCTGGTCGTCATCGTCTTCGGCGCTCCGGTCGGCGTGCCCGGCACGACGAACTCGCTCGTGGTGCACCGGATCGGCGCAGCCGTCCAGCACTGAGCGGTCGTCCGTCCGAAGC
>JAEWYD010000091.1 GCA_023462275.1 Actinomycetes bacterium | reverse complement strand
GCGGAGAAGGGCGCGCCGGCGTCGGCCGTCGCGCCGGCGGAGCCCGCGGCGCTCGCGGCGGCGTGCGCGGCCGGGAGCCCGGCGAGTGCGGTGGTGATCACCCTCAGCTCCTCAGCAGGTTGACGTCGTCGACCGAGGCCGACCGGCGGGTGCGGTAGATCGCCACGATGATCGCGAGCCCGACCACGACCTCGGCGGCGGCGACCACCATGACGAAGAACGCGACCACCTGGCCGGACAGGTCGCCGTGGATGCGGGCGAACGTCACGAAGGCGAGGTTGGCGGCGTTGAGCATCAGCTCGATGCCCATGAAGACGATGATCGCGTTGCGCCGGACCAGCACGGTCACGGCCCCGATCGTGAACAGGATGGCGGCGAGCACCACGTAGTTGGCCGGGTTCACCGCACCGCCTCCTCGCCCGTGATGGTCCGCTCCGGCGGCGTGGACCCCGTGCCCACGTCCGGTGGGATCGCGGCGTGCACCTCGTCGACCGCGCGCTCCTGGCCGCGCACGCGCAGCACCCGCGGCACGGACTGCTCCAGCGGACGGCCGTCGGGGCCGAGGGCCGCGACGTCCATCGCGTTGCTGCGCGCGTAGACGCCCGGCGACGGGAGCGGCGTCAGGCGGGCGCGCGAGGCCACCCGCGCGTCGGCGAGCTCCTTCTGCGTGACCCGCCGGGTCAGCCGCACGCGGTGCGTGAGCACGATGGCACCGACGGCCGCGGTGATCAGCAGGATCCCGACGACCTCGAGCGTGAACACGAAGTCGCCGAAGACGATGCGCGCGACGCCGCGGGGGTTGCCGTCGGCGTTCGCGGCCGCGAGCCCCACCGGCGTCAGGTCCTGGGCGCGCAGGACGACCGAGACGAGCACGGCGCCCAGGCCGAGCCCGATGACGACGGCCAGCCACCGCTGCCCGCGCAGCGCGTCGACGAACGCGTCGGACGCGTCGACGCCGACGAGCATGAGGACGAACAGGAAGAGCATCATCACCGCGCCGGTGTAGACGATCACCTGCACGACGCCGAGGAACGGCGCCTCCTGGGCGACGTACAGCACCGCGAGGCTCACCATGACGACGACGACGCTCATCGCCGCGTAGACCGCGCGCCGCGCGAAGACCAGCCCGAGGGCCGCGACGACCATGATCGGGGCGAGGCACCAGAACAGCACCGCCTCGCCGGTCGACGTCTGCCCGCCGGCGAGGCTCTCGGGCGCCGCGGCGAGCGCGGTGAGCACGCCGAGCGTGCCGTGCATCATCGGGCGGTCCCTTCCGTGCGGGCGGCCGCGCGGGCCGTGGTCAGCGTGGGCTCGTCCGGGCGGTGCTCGGACACCCACTCCACCTGCTCGGTCACCGGGCCGGTCACCGCGCCACGGTAGTAGTCCGTGTCCTCGGTGCCCGGCACCATCGGGTGCGGGGCGGCGAGCATGCCGTCGCCCACCGGAGCGAGCAGGTCCTGCTTCTCGTAGATCATGCCGCGCCGGGTGGGACCGGCGAGCTCGAACTCGTTGGTCATGGTCAGCGCGCGCGTCGGGCACGCCTCGATGCACAGGCCGCAGAAGATGCAGCGCAGGTAGTTGATCTGGTAGACGCGGCCGTAGCGCTCGCCCGGCGAGAACTGCGCGTCGGGGGTGTTGTCGGCGCCCTCGACGTAGATGGCGTCCGCGGGGCAGGCCCACGCGCACAGCTCGCAGCCGATGCACTTCTCGAGGCCGTCGGGGTACCGGTTGAGCTGGTGCCGCCCGTGGTACCGGGGCTTCGTCGGTGCCTTCTCGAACGGGTACTGCTCCGTGACGATCGGCTTGAACATCGCCGAGAACGTGACGCCGAAGCCTGCGGCGGGGGCCAGCAGCTGGCCGAGGCCCTTCTTGGCCGGGCGCAGCGGCTGGTACGGCTGCGGGGCCGGCGCACCGACCTCGCCGCCACCGCGCCGGGTGATGTCCTTGTCAGCCACGCGGCTCCTCCTTCTCGGCGGCGCTCGTGAGCGCGGGCACGGCGGCCGCCGTCTCCTCCTGGGAGCGCAGGCGCGCGGCCCGGGGCGACGGGGGCAGGGTCTGGCCGGGCAGCGGGGGGACGGGGTAGCCGTCGGCGAACGCGTCGAAGCGCTTCTTCTTGGTGCGCGGCGGCGGGACCGGCTTCTTCTCCGGCACGAGGAACGTCGCCAGCAGCGTCACGCCGGCCACGACCGCGAGCACGATCAGCAGGGTGCTGCGGGAGATGTCGGCGAACTGCCGCACCGCCTGCACGCCCGCCACCGCGACCACCCAGACGAGCCCGACCGGGATGAGCACCTTCCAGCCGAAGCGCATGAACTGGTCGTAGCGGAAGCGCACCAGCGTGCCGCGCACCCACACGAAGAAGAACATGATCAGCCAGACCTTGGCGAGGAACCACAGCACCGGCCACCAGCCGGTGTTCAGGACGCCGTCCCCGATCAGCGACAGCGGCCACGGGGCCCGCCAGCCGCCGAGGAACAGCGTGGTGGCCACGGCCGAGACGTTGAGCATGTTGATGTACTCGGCGAGGAAGAACCACGCGAACTTCATCGACGAGTACTCGGTCATGTACCCCGACACGAGCTCACCCTCAGCCTCGGGGAGGTCGAACGGCAGCCGGTTGGTCTCCCCGACCATCGCGATGATGTAGAGCACGAACGCGGGCAGGAGCGGCAGGAACCACCAGATGCCCGTCTGCGAGTGCACGATCTCGGACGTCGACATGGAGCCGGCGAGCACGAAGACGCTCACGAGCGACAGGCCCATGGCCAGCTCGTAGCTGATGACCTGCGCCGTCGAGCGCACCGCGCCCAGCAGCGGGTACGTCGAGCCCGAGGACCAGCCGCCGAGCACGATGCCGTACACGCCCAGCGACGCGGCGGCGAGGATGTACAGGACCGCGACGGGGAAGTCCGTGAGCTGCAGCGGCGTCTTGTGCCCGAAGATCCAGACGCCCGGGCCGAACGGGATGACCGCGAAGACGAGGAGCGAGCAGAACACGCTGATCATCGGCGCGACGACGTAGACGACGCGGTCCGCGGCGCGGACCATGACGTCCTCCTTGAACAGGAGCTTCATGGCGTCCGCCATGGACTGGAACAGGCCGAAGGGGCCGTGCACGTTCGGGCCCGGCCGGTACTGCATCCGGGCCACGACCTTGCGCTCGAACCAGATGGCGATGAGCACCGAGAGCAGCAGGAACACGATGATGGCGACGGCCTTGACCAGGACCAGCCACCACGTGTCGTCCGAGAAGTCGGCGGCACCGGGCGCCACCGTCGCGTCCTTCGCGGCGGCCCCGGCCAGGAGCAGCGCGTGCATCAGGCCTCCCCTTCCTCGACGCCGGTCGGCGCCACCACCGACGCGGCCGCCGCGATGTCGACGACGTCGCCGGCGTCGGCGCGCAGCGTCTGGCGCACCATCGAGCCCGGCGAGCTGGTCGGCACCCAGACGACGCCGTCGGGCATCGGCGTGACCACCAGGGGCAGGACGACCTGCCCGTGCTCGGTGCGGACGCGCACGGCGTCGCCCGTGGCGAGGCCCAGGTCCGCCGCGGTGGCCGCGGAGAGCCGCGCGACCGGGCGCTGCGCGGTGCCGGCGAGGAACCGCTCGCCGTCCTGCAGGCGCCCGGAGTCGAGCAGCAGGTGCCACGTCGCGAGCACGGCCTCCCCGGCGCCGACCTCGGGCGGCGCGGCCGCCGGGACCTCGGGCGCGGGCGTGCGGGCGCCGTCCCAGGCGCCCAGCTGGTCGATCTCGGCGTGCACGTGGCCGATCGTGCGCAGGCCGAGGACGACGTCCATCCGGTCCGCCAGCACGTCGAGCACCCGGTGGTCCGGCATGAACGTCGAGGTCAGGGCCTGCGGGAAGGGCCGCGGGCGGCCCTCCCAGTTGAGGTAGGTGCCGGGCCGCTCCACGGGCGGGGCGACCGGCAGCACGACGTCGGCCAGCTCGGTCACGGCGGAGGCGCGCACCTCGAGGCTCACGAGGAACGGGACGGCCGCGAGGGCCGCCGCCGCAGCCGCCGGGTCGGGCAGGTCCGCGGGGTCGAGGCCGCCGACCACCAGGC
>JAEWYD010000090.1 GCA_023462275.1 Actinomycetes bacterium | reverse complement strand
CCCCCGCCCCACGGCCCGGCGACGGTCCGGGCGGGCACCACGGCCCGGGTCACGGCGGTCACGACCGCGGCGGCTGGGACGGCTCGGGTGGCTGGGACGGTCGGGGTGGCTGGGGGAGCGGCTTCGGCGGCTGAGCCCAGGAGGAGCGGAGCTGCGCGGATCGGCGTGGGTCAGCCGGGCCGCATCAGGGCGCGGTGAGCAGGCCGCGCTCGAGGGCCACGGTGACGGCTCGCGTGCGGTCGTCGACCCCGAGCTTGGCGAAGATGCGCAGCAGGTGCGTCTTCACCGTCGCCTCGCCGATGAAGAGCTCCGCGCCGATCTGGGCGTTGGTGCCACCGCGCGCGACGCCGCGCAGCACCTCGAGCTCGCGCGAGGTGAGCCGCTCGTTCGCGTGCCGCACGCCCTGGACGAGGCGGCGCGCCACGGAGGGCGCGAGCACGGTCTCGCCGCCGGCTACGGCCCGCACGGCCGCGACGAGGTCGTCGCGAGGCGTGTCCTTGAGCAGGTACCCGGTCGCCCCGGCCTCGACGGCCCGGAGGATGTCCGCGTCGGTCTCGTAGGTGGTGAGGACCACGACGTGGACGTCGGGGTCCTCACGCAGGATGCACTCGGTCGCGGCGGCACCGTCCATCGCGGGCATCCGCAGGTCCATGAGCACGACGTCGGGGCCGAGCGTGCGGGCGAGCTCGCACGCTCGGGCGCCGTCCCCGGCCTCGCCGACGACCTCGAGGTCCGGCTCCCCGGCCAGCAGGCCCACGATGCCGGCGCGCACGACGGGGTGGTCGTCCACCACGAGCAGACGGATCGTCACCGGGCCTCCTGGGGGTCGTCGTCCTGCGTCGCGCGGGGTTCGCGCGAGACGTGGGCGGGCTCTGCGGGCTCGCTCGGGCTCGCGGGCTCGCTCGGGCTCGCGGGCTCGCCGGCCTCGCCGGGCTCGGCGGCCGGCACCGTCACGCGTACGCGGGTGCCCTGCCCGACGCCGGTCGTGACGGCGAGACGTCCGCCCTCGGCGGTGACGCGGTCCCGCATGCCGCGCAGGCCGAAGCCCTCCGCGGACGCGGGGTCCATCCCCTCGCCGTCGTCCACGACCTCCAGGCGTACGGTCGGGCGGACACCGCCGCCGTCCCCGCTGTCCCCGTCGACCCCACCGACCCCGCCGACGTCGGCGGCCAGCACGAGGTCGACGTTGCGCGCGCGGGCGTGCCGCCGCACGTTCGACAGCGCCTCCTGCGCGGCCCGGAGCAGCACGACCTCGCGCTCGCGGGCGAGCCCCGCCACGGCGTCGTCGTCCGCGACGACCCGCACCCGCACGCCCGTCTCCTGGCTGAAGCGGGCGGCGAGGCGCTCGAGGGCCTCGGTGAGGGTCGCCTCGGCGAGCCCGACCGGCGCCGTGGCCGCCACGAGCGCTCGCGCCTCGGCGAGGTTCTCGCGCGCCGTCCGCTCGATGAGGGCGAGCCGCTCGGCGGCGCGGTCGGGCTGCTCGCGGCGCAGGTCCGCCGTCGCCGTCTGGGCCAGCATGATGACGCTCGTGAAGCCCTGGGCCAGGGTGTCGTGGATCTCGCGCGACATGCGCTCGCGCTCGGCGAGGACGCCGGCGGAGTGGTGCGACGCGGCGGCGTCGGCCTGCGCGGCCTCGAGCTGGGCGAGGAGCTTCGCGCGGTCCTCGCTCTGCTCGGCCACCTGCGTCACCCACAGGCCCAGGAGCACCGAGAACGCGACGGCGATCCCGCCCTGGGCGAGGAGCGACCCGGCGTCCCGGAACGACTCGATGTCGGACTGCAGGGCGACCGCGGTGAACACGAGCACGGTGAGGACCACCGTCAGGGCGATGCCGACCCGCCGGTTGGCCGAGAAGTACCAGACCTGGCTGTAGGCGATGAAGAGCAGCAGGGTGCCGGTGTCGCTGGCGGAGACGACTGCCGTGACGCAGGCGAACATGATGGCGAGGTAGACGAGGCCCAGGCGGGCGTCGGCCCGCACGGCCGCGCGCCGCCCGATGGCCAGGTAGGCGGCGAGCAGCACGAGGAAGCACCCGGTGGTGACGGCCGCCCCGAACCCGCTGGCAGGCGGGTCGGTGAAGGACGCCACGAGGCCGATCGCCCACATCGCGTAGAACGCGAGGTCCCACCCACGCAGGGAGTGGGCCCAGAAGTCCGCCCGGTCGGCCCGCCAGGCCTCCGCGGCGGTGTCGGGCGGCTCGACGGGCGCCGGCCGTGTCCGGAGCGCGCGCAGGATCCGGGCGCGCTCGGCGGCGCGGTCGCCAGGATGCGGGGGCGGCTGTCGCACCTGCGCATCCTGGCGGATCGGACGCTCAGCCGTCATCGCGGCGCCGCCACCGGAAGGTCCGCAGTGCCACGACCAGCCCGAGCACGAGGTAGGCGCCGAGGACGATCGCGGTGCGGCCGTGCTCCCATGTGCCGGCCGGCTCGAGCGTCGTCGCCCAGTCGGGCAGGAAGACCGAGCGCATGCCCTGCGCCATCCACTTCAGCGGGAAGAGGGCGGCGGTCTGCTGCATCCACGTCGGCAGGTCGGCGTAGGTGAAGAAGACACCGGAGATGAACTGCAGCACCAGCACCACGGGCGTGACGACCGCGTTCGCCGAGCGCGCCGAGCGGGGGATCGACGAGAACGCGATGCCGCAGATCGCGCCGGACGCCGTCCCGAGCACGAAGACCCAGGCGAGGGTGACCCACCGGTCGGCGTCGGAGGGCAGGTCGACGTCGAAGAGCGTCGCGGCGACGGCGAGCAGGAGCACCAGCTGGATGAGGCTGGTCGTCAGGACCGAGCCGATCTTGCCGAGGAAGTACGCCGACGCCGGCATGGGGGTCCCGCGCAGCCGCTTGAGGGTGCCGTTGTCCCGCTCCTCGGCGATGCCGATCGCGAAGTTCTGGAAGCTCGACAGGAGAATGCCGGTGGCGATCATGCCGGGCAGGAAGTAGGTCGAGAAGGGCACGCCGGGCTCCGGCCCGACGGTCGCGCCGTTCTGCCCGAAGACCGTGGCGAAGATCGCCAGCATGATGATCGGGTAGGCGAAGATGAAGATCACGGCCTGGCGCTCGCGGAAGAACTGCCGCAGCTCCAGGCGCGTCCGGGCGACGCCGAGCGCGAGGGCCGACGGCAGCGCGGTGCGCCCGCGGGGGTGGTGCCCGGACGGCACCCGCATGATCGGGTCGAGGCTGGGTGCGGCGGTCATCGCGCGCTCTCCTTCGTGGTCTCGGGGGCCTGGGCGGCCAGGTACTCGTCGGCCTCGACGGCCACGTCCGCCTCGCCGATGAGGCTGAGGTACACGTCCTCCAGGCTGGGTCGCACGACCTGCAGGCCGGGCACCTCACCGGGCGCGAAGCGCTCCGCGAGCGCCGCCACCACGGCGGTCGGGGTGGCGGTGGGCGCCTCGCGCAGCACGTCGCCCTCCAGCCAGCGCACGACGGCGTTGCGCTGGGCGCGCTGCCCGAGCGCGGCCGGGGTGTCCACGGCCACCACGCGGCCGTCGCGCACGACGGCGCAGCGGTCGGCGAGGCGCTCGGCCTCGTCCATGTAGTGCGTGGTCAGGAGGATCGTGGTGCCGCCGTCCCGCAGGCCCTCGATGAGGTCCCAGAACGCGCGGCGCGCCTCCGGGTCGAAGCCGGTCGTCGGCTCGTCGAGGAAGAGCAGCTCGGGACGCCCCACGATGCCGAGGGCGACGTCCAGGCGCCGCCGCTGCCCGCCCGAGAGCTGGCGCGTGCGGGCGCCGGCCTTCTCGGTCAGCCCGACGGCTGCGATGAGCTCGTCGGGCTCGCGCGGGGTGGGGTAGTACCGCGCGAAGTGCGTGACGAGCTCGCGCACGGTGAGCTCGGCCTGGTCGTTCGCCGTCTGGAGCACCATGCCCACCCGGTTGCGCCAGTGGCGACCGGCGGTGCCGGGGTCCTCACCGAGCACCCGCACCTCGCCCGAGTCCCGGCGCCGGTAGCCCTCGAGGATCTCGATGGTCGTGGTCTTGCCGGCGCCGTTCGGGCCGAGGACGGCGAAGATCTCGCCGTGGTCGACGGTCAGGTCGAGCCCGTCGACCGCGCGCTTCTCGCCGTAGCGCTTGTGGAGGTCGCGGACGTGGATCGCGACGTCGTGTGAGGTCATGCCTCAACCCTGACGTCCGGCCCCTGCCCGCCGACAGAACCGGTGGACGGGATCCGGTGTCCACCGAACGGTGGACACCGGCGTGACCGCCGGTTACTCGGCCTCGGCCAGCAGGGCCTGGATGCGGCCGACGCCCTCGACGATGTCGTCGTCACCCATGGCGTAGGAGAGCCGGACGTAACCGCTCGGTCCGAACGCCTCGCCGGGCACGACGGCGACCTCCGCCTCGTCGAGGATGAGCGCGGCGAGCTCCGCGGACGTGGCGGGCGTGCGGCCGCGGATCGTGCGGCCGAGCACCCCCTCGACGCTCGGGTAGACGTAGAAGGCGCCCTGCGGCGTCGGGCAGACGACGCCGTCGATCTCGGAGAGCATCCGGACGATGGTGCGCCGGCGCCGGTCGAAGGCCTCCCGCATCTGGGCGGCCGCGGAGAGGTCGCCGGCGACGGCGGCGAGCGCGGCCCGCTGGGAGACGTTCGCCACGTTCGACGAGAGGTGGGACTGCAGGTTGGTCGCGGCCTTGATGACGTCGACCGGGCCGAGCATCCAGCCGACCCGCCACCCCGTCATCGCGTAGGTCTTCGCGACGCCGTTGAGCACGATGGTCGTGTCGGCGAGCTCCGGCACGACGGCGACGACGTGGCTGGCCGTGACGCCGTCGTACACGAGGTGCTCGTAGATCTCGTCGGTGATCACCCAGATGCCGTGCTCGAGCGCCCAGCGGCCGATCTCCTCGGTCTGCTCGGGCGTGTACACGGCCCCGGTCGGGTTGGACGGCGAGCAGAACAGCAGGGCCTTGGTGCGCGGCGTGCGGGCGGCCTCGAGCTGCTCGACGGTCACGAGGTAGCCCTGGTCGGCGCCCGCGAAGACCTCCACCGGCACGCCGCCGGCCAGCCGGATCGCCTCGGGGTAGGTCGTCCAGTAGGGCGCCGGCAGCAGCACCTCGTCACCCTGGTCGACGACGGTGGCGAACGCCTGGAAGACGGCCTGCTTGCCGCCGTTGGTGACGAGCACCTGGTTGGGGTTCACCTCGTAGCCGGAGTCGCGCAGGGTCTTGGCGGCGATGGCCTCGCGGAGGACGGGCAGGCCAGCGGCGGGCGTGTAGCGGTGGTTGGCCGGGTCCGCGCAGGCGGCCACGGCCGCGTCCACGATGTACTGGGGCGTGGGGAAGTCGGGCTCCCCGGCGCCGAACCCGATCACCGGGCGACCGGCGGCCTTGAGCGCCTTGGCCTTGGCGTCGACGGCGAGGGTGGCGGACTCCGCGATGGCGGCGATGCGGGCGGAGATGCGGGCGTGCGGGGCGGCGGGCTCGGTCACGGGGCAATACTGGCAGAGCGGCCCCCGAGGGCCCAGGCTTTCTCACGGCCGGGGACGGTGCCCGGAAGGAGGCGTTCGACCCAGGGCCGCCGAGCACGTACACTCGTCGGCTGGTGGCTACGTCCGCCGTGATGGTGCGCGCCTCGGAGGTGACGCACCGTCGTCGGACCGGGTCGCCGAAGGGCAGTGGCGCAATTGGCAGCGCACCGGTCTCCAAAACCGGCGGTTGTGGGTTCGAGTCCCTCCTGCCCTGCAAGCTCCGTCCGCACGGACGGGTGGTACGGCCCCTGCCGCGGGGGCACGGCACGTCGACACGAGACGGTGGGACGAACAGTGAGCGAATCCGCACGGGCTGGCGCCACGGGCGCTGACGGCACCCGTCGTCCTGCGCCGCGCCCCGCGCGCGGCAAGGACGCCAAGCTCAACGTCGCCCAGCGGATCGCCCGGTTCGTGCGCCAGGTCGGCGCCGAGCTGAAGAAGGTCGTCTGGCCCACCCGCAGGGACCTCATCAACTACGCCACGGCGGTGATCGTGTTCGTCGCGCTCGTCATGGCGTTCGTGACCGTCGTCGACCTCGGCGTCGGGTCGCTCACCAGCCTGGTGTTCGGCTGAGCCGTACCCGGCCGCGCTTCCCCGACGTAGAAAGCAGGTTTCCACCCGTGACCCTCGAGCCGCAGGACCCCACCGAGCAGGAGCCGACGTCGTTCGACGACGACGCGGTCGCCGACGGTGACCTCGGTGCCGACGAGACCGCCCTGGACGCGGACGAGAGCGCGTCGGACGACGGCGCCTCCGACGACGGCGCGTCGGACGACGGCGCCCCGGACGACGGCTCTGCCGACGTGGTGACCGACGAGCCCGAGCCGGCCGCCGAGGAGCCGGACGAGGAGACCGACCCGGTCGCCGCGTTCAAGGCCCGGCTGCGTCGCGAGCTCGGCGACTGGTACGTGATCCACTCCTACGCGGGGTACGAGAACCGCGTGAAGGCGAACCTGGAGAACCGCATCCAGAGCCTCAACATGGAGGACTACATCTTCCAGGTCGAGGTGCCCATGGAGGAGGTCGTCGAGATCAAGAACGCGCAGCGCAAGACCGTGCGCCGCGTGCGGATCCCCGGCTACGTCCTCGTCCGCATGGACCTCACCGACGAGTCGTGGGGCGCCGTCCGGCACACGCCGGGCGTGACGGGGTTCGTGGGTCACACCCACCAGCCCGTGCCGCTGACGCTCGACGAGGTGTTCTCGATGCTCGCGCCGACGCTGGACGTCCCCGTGTCGGCCACCAGCAAGCCGGCGGCGGGCACCCCGACGATCGACGTGGACTTCACGGTCGGCGAGTCGGTCACCGTCACCGACGGCCCCTTCGACACGCTCCCCGCGACGATCTCCGAGATCAACGCGGAGAACCAGAAGCTCAAGGTGCTCGTCTCGATCTTCGGCCGGGAGACCCCGGTCGAGCTGTCGTTCAACCAGGTCGCCAAGATCTGAGTCGAGCTCCCCGCCCGGCCGCGACCGCGGTCGGGCACTGCAACCGGGTCATCGCCCACGGCGTCGGCCCACGAACGAACGGAAGGCGTCATGCCCCCCAAGAAGAAGGTCACCGGCCTCATCAAGCTCCAGATCAACGCCGGAGCTGCGACCCCCGCGCCGCCCATCGGCCCGGCGCTCGGTCAGCACGGCGTCAACATCATGGAGTTCTGCAAGGCCTACAACGCGGCGACCGAGGCCCAGCGCGGCAACGTCATCCCGGTCGAGATCACGGTCTACGAGGACCGCTCGTTCACGTTCGTGACGAAGACCCCGCCGGCCGCCGAGCTGATCAAGAAGGCCGCCGGTGTGGCCAAGGGCTCGCCGACCCCGCACACCACCAAGGTCGCGTCGCTGACGCAGGACCAGGTGCGCGAGATCGCCCAGACCAAGCTCGAGGACCTCAACGCGAACGACATCGAGGCCGCGATGAAGATCGTGGCGGGCACGGCCCGCTCGATGGGCATCACCGTCCAGGGCTGAGACCGTCCGGGGGCCGAGGACCTCGGCCCCCGGGTACGACGCCCGGGACGCCGTCCCGGGCGAGTGGCAGGGCCAGGCGCTGGCCCGTCGACCACGACTGCTGACAAGGAGAAGAGCAGATGACGCAGCGCAGCAAGGCGTACCGCGACGCCGCCGAGAAGATCGACCGGGAGCGGCTGTACGGGCCCCTGGAGGCTGTCCGGCTGGCGAAGCAGACGTCCGTGACGAAGTACGACGCGACCGTGGAGGTCGCCTTCCGCCTCGGCGTCGACCCGCGCAAGGCGGACCAGATGGTCCGCGGCACGGTCAACCTCCCGCACGGCACGGGCAAGACGGCCCGCGTGCTCGTCTTCGCGAACGGTGAGCGTGCGGAGCAGGCCCGTGCCGCCGGCGCCGACGAGGTCGGTGGCGACGAGCTCATCGAGAAGGTGGCCGCCGGCTACACCGACTTCGACGCCGCGGTCGCGACGCCGGACCTGATGGGCAAGGTCGGTCGCCTCGGCAAGATCCTCGGCCCGCGCGGCCTCATGCCGAACCCGAAGACCGGCACGGTCACCATGGACGTCGCCAAGGCGGTCACGGACATCAAGGGCGGCAAGATCGAGTTCCGCGTCGACAAGCACGGGAACCTCCACTTCATCGTGGGCAAGGTCTCCTTCGACGAGACGGCGCTCGTGGAGAACTACGCGGCCGCGCTCGACGAGATCCTGCGGCTCAAGCCGGCCGCCTCGAAGGGCCGCTACGTGCTGAAGGCCTTCATGGCGACGAGCATGGGCCCGAGCATCCCGCTCGACCCGAACCGCACCCGCAACCTCCTCCAGGAGGGCGACGCGGCCTGACGACGGCAGCTGACGCGTGGAGGGCCCGGACCGTTCGGTCCGGGCCCTTCGGCGTTCCTGTGCCCGCGGACGTCGCGCGGGATTTGGCCCGTCCGACGACGTCGCGTAGTCTGGTCGACGCCCAAGACCGCAGGTCGTCGGCTCCCGTTCGGGAGTGGACCGAAGTCCCGCAGCAGCGGGAGCCCGCGCAGGTGAGAGATCGGTGGTGCCGGACGTGCTCCGGCGCCTGTCGAGCCCCGCGCCTGTGCACGGGGCTCTTCTGCTGTCTGGACCCGGTGATCGACGCCCTGCGGGACGACCATCGGAAGGATTGCCATGGCGAGGCCTGACAAGGCAGCCGCGGTCGAAGAGCTCACCGAGCGGTTCCGTGAGGCCAGCGCTGTCGTGCTGACCGAGTACCGCGGCCTCTCGGTGGCGCAGCTCAAGCAGCTGCGCCGTGGGCTCAGCGGCAACGCAACCTACGCCGTGGTGAAGAACACGCTGTCGGCCATCGCGGCCCGCCAGGCGGGCGTCGAGGGCCTCGACGACCAGCTGGCCGGCCCCTCTGCCATCGCCTTCGTGACGGGCGACCCGGTGGAGGTCGCCAAGACGCTGCGTGACTTCGCCAAGACGAACCCCCAGCTCGTGGTGAAGGGCGGCGTCGTCGACGGCCACCCGGCCACCGCTGCGGACATCACCATGCTCGCCGACCTCGAGTCGCGCGAGGTCCTGCTGGCCAAGGCCGCAGGCGCCATGAAGGCCAAGCTGTTCCAGGCCGCCTACATGTTCACCGCGTCCACGGCCCAGGCCGTGCGCACCATCGATGCCCTGCGCGAGAAGCGGGCAGAGGAGCAGGCGGCCTGACGGCCGGCGCCCCTCGTCAACCACCGACACCTGCCCGTTCGCACGGCAGGGCAACCCGAAAGGAACGCCATCATGGCGAAGCTCACCATCGACGAGCTCATCGACGCGTTCAAGGAGCTCACCCTCATCGAGCTCTCGGACTTCGTGAAGAAGTTCGAGGAGGTCTTCGAGGTCACCGCCGCTGCCCCCGTCGCGGCCGTGGCCGCCGCGGCCGGCCCGGCCGCCGCCGCGGAGGAGGTCGAGGAGAAGACGGAGTTCGACGTCGTCCTCGAGGCCGCCGGCGACAAGAAGATCCAGGTCATCAAGGAGGTGCGCGCGCTCACGTCCCTCGGCCTGAAGGAGGCCAAGGACCTCGTGGACGGTGCCCCGAAGCCGGTCCTGGAGGGCGCGAACAAGGAGACGGCCGAGAAGGCCAAGGCTGCCCTCGAGGGCGCCGGCGCCACGGTCACCCTCAAGT
>JAEWYD010000089.1 GCA_023462275.1 Actinomycetes bacterium | reverse complement strand
GGCGTGGGCCTGTGGCAGCGCGCGTCCGACGGCGGCGACGCCGGCACGCTCGTCGCGCAGGCCGCGCTCGACCCGCTGCCCGGCTGGCGCGCCACGGGCGAGGCGACCGTGGAGCGGTCGGCCGACGGCGAGCTCACCCTCGTCCTGACCCTGGCGGGCGCCGCCGACGACGGCGGCTTCCACGAGGTCTGGCTGATCGACCGCGACGTCACGCGGCTCATCAGCCTCGGCGTCGTCGAGGGCGACCACGGCCGGTTCGTGCTGCCGCGCGGCCTGGACCTGGCCGAGTTCCCGGTGGTGGACGTCTCCGAGGAGCCCTACGACGGCGACCCGGCGCACTCCGGGGACTCGATCATCCGGGGCGTGCTCGACGTGTGACCGCGGCGGCGCCGGGCAGGCGCCGCCGTCACACGAGAGCCCGAAACGGCCACCCCGGCCGGCCGCGCTCCGCTAACGTGCCCCCCCGAGCGGGGGGCGTCGCTCCGCCGACCACGACATCGCGGCCGCTGGCCGCCGTCCTGCGGGGGGACTCTCGTGCGCATCGCCACTCGGCCGGCACTCGTCGGCGCCATCGCCTCCACCGTGCTGCTCCTCGGGGCGACGGGAGCCACCGCGGACGCCACACGCGGCGACCCGGCGGGCGCCAGACCCACCTCCGCCCAGGCCGCGGACCCCTGCGCCAACGGCACCGGCGGGCAGGAGTGCTTCCCCGCCGTAGGCGACGACGGCTGGACGCTCGAGCTCCAGGAGCTGCTGGCGCCCGTCGCAGCGCAAGTCCACGAGGCGCTCGACGAGGACCCCAAGCTCGGCGACGTCTCGCTGGACTTCGTCGACCGAGCCGTCGTCGTGCGCTACGCGGGGCGGCCACCGCACGTCCTCCACCGCATCGCCGCGAACGCCCGCCGCACGGGCGTCGCCCTGCGGACCGAGGTCGTCGCCTACGGCCTCGAGGAGCTCCTCACCAAGGCGATGGGCGTCGCGAACGCGTTGAACGACGCCCACGTCCCCTGGACGGAGGTCGCCCCGTCGGCGGACCTGGCCGGCCTGACCGTCGCTCTGCCGCCGGGTGCGCTCCCGTCGACGGCGGACGGGAACCGCGCGGGGATCGCCCGGGCCACCGACGAGCCCGACGCCGTCGGCGAGACGGGCGAGCAGGCGCTGGCCGCCGCCGCGTCCGTCGTCGGCAGTCTGCCCGTCACCCTGGCGACGCAGGAGCCCGCCGTCACCCTCGTGAACGACCGGCAGGGGGACACGCCGCCCTTCTCCGGCGGCTCGCGCATCTCGCTCGCCGACTCCCCGGACCTCCAGTGCACGTCGGGCTTCAGCCTGCAGGGGCTGGGGACGAACTACCTCCTCACCGCTGCCCACTGCGCCAAGTACCAGAACGGGAAGACGTTCACGACGGGGAACAACTACTGGGCCAGCCTCGGCGGCAGCAACCTCACGCTCGGGAAGAACAGCTGGACCAAGCTGCTCTACTGGGACCCGGTCGACGCGCTCGACGCCACGCTCATCGACGTGGGCCCGCAGCGCGGTTTCCCGGCGGTCTTCGGCGGCGGGTGGAACTCGACGCAGGCCGACCGACTCGCGGTCCGGACCTACTACGCCTGGGACTACCGCATGCGCGGGTGCCTCTCCGGGTCGATGTCCGGCACACGGTGCAATCTCGCACGGGTGGACGGGCACGAAGCGGGCGTCGTCCAGCCGCCCGGGGCTCCCCGACCGGCCGTCGTCTTCTGGGTGCGGGACAGGGACGCGCAGACGAACATCCACGCGGGCGCGGAGGGCGACAGCGGCGGTCCGCTCTTCTGGGTCGACTCGGCCGGGCAGCGGCAGGCGCTCGGGATCCTGTCGATGGGCCGGACATTCATCCCCTGCACGGCACCCGGGGTCGCGCCCGACCACGGCGCCTGCTTCGCCGAGCTCGGGGTCACGCCCATCAACCGCGTCATGTCGGCGCTCGCACCGTGGGGGATCACGATCGACACGCAGTGATGGCCCGGTGACCGCGGCGGCGCCGGGCAGGCGCCGCCGCGGCGCGTCAGATCGCCGGCGGGGGCAGGCGGTCGTCGTACCGCTCGACCACGTGGTGGGTGCGCTGGCGCTGCTGGTTGGCCACCAGCGCCAGGATGAGGGCGACGAGCCCGCCCACCATGAGGATGTAGCCCACGACGTTGAGGTTGACGACGCTCCACGCGTCCGGCTCGATGCCGAACGCCAGGATCGCGCCGACGACGATCAGGAAGATCCCGGTTCCGATGCCCATGGGTCGCTCCTTGTCCGCCGGACGGAGGTCCGGCCTCGCCACGATCATCAGCGAGAACGCGCCGGTGCGCGCGCCGAGCGGGCGCCTGGCCCGCCCCCGTCACTCCTCCGGGGGACCCGCCGGGGCGTCGGGCGGGGGACCCGCCGGGGCGTCGTCGCGGCGGCCGGCGAGCCGCCCGAGCATCGCGTTGTAGGCGGTGAGCTCCGCGTCGCCGTCGCGGTCGGCTGCGCGGTCCCGGCGGCGCGCCGTCCGCTCGTCGTCCCGGGTCCAGGCGACGGCGAGCGCGATCGCCAGGGCGAGCATCGGGAGCTCGCTGATGCCCCAGGCGATGCCGCCGCCGGCCTGCTGGTCGGCGAGCGCGGACGGGCCCCAGGGCCGGCCGAGCAGCCCGAACCACTCGGGCACGAGCAGCGTCTGGCCGCTGACCAGGGCGAGCCCGAAGAACGCGTGGAACGCCATCGTCGTGAAGAGCAGGAGCAGGCGGACGGGGTAGCCGGGGCGCCGCGGCCCCGGGTCCACCCCCACGAGCACGTTCGCGAAGAGGTACCCGGCGAGCGAGAAGTGCACGACCATCAGCAGGTGCCCGAGGTACGTGGTCAGCGACAGGCGGAACAGGTCGGTGTAGTAGAAGACGACCATCGAGCCGGCGAAGTTCACCGCGGCCACGATCGGGTTCGAGAAGAACCCGGCCACGCGCGAGTGCACGACGCCGAGCAGCCACTCCCGCGGGCCGCGTGAGCCGTCGCGGCGGGCCGGCAGGGCGCGCGCCGCGAGGGTGACCGGCGCGCACAGCGCGAGGAACACCGGCACGACCATCACCAGCAGCATGTGCTGGATCATGTGGGCGCTGAAGAGCACGTGGCCGTAGACCGCCGGACCCCCCGAGGTGCTCCAGGCGAGCAGCGCCAGGCCGACGACGGCGCTGATCGTGCGGCCGACGGGCCACCGGTCGCCGCGCGCCCGCAGCCGCAGCACCCAGCGCAGGTAGACGACGACGCCGGCCAGGCAGCCGAGCGCCAGCAGCAGGTCCCAGCGGAACGACGTGAGCCAGAGCGCCGTCGTCGGGGCCGGGGGCAGGGGGTGGCCGGTGACGATCTCCGCCGGGGTCAGGGCGGCCCCGGTCGGGGCGTCCGTCGGCACGGGCGGGGCGGTGGCGGCGAGCGCGGTGGCCAGGCCGGCGGCGGCGCCCATGACCGCGAGCTCCACGGCGGCCAGGCGCCAGAACGCCGTCGGGCGCTCGCGCAGCGTGGGCAGCACGGCGCGGCGGTGCGCCCAGCCGATCGCGCCCAGGACGCCGAGCAGGACCACCTTGCCGGCGACCAGCGCGCCGTAGGTGGTCGCGAGGTCGCCGCCGAGCCGCAGCGCCGCGTTGACCAGGCCGGACGCGCCGACCGCGGCGAAGCACCAGGCGGCCAGCGTCGAGTACCGCCCGACGACGTCGGGCAGCTCGGGGCCCAGGCGGCTCGCCAGCAGGGCCAGCGTCGCCAACCCGCCCACCCACAGGGCGACGCCGGCCAGGTGCAGCACCATCGACCCGATCGCGAGCTCGTGGTTGGTGGCGCCGGACGCGTGGCCCGACTGCGCCTGCAGGACGAGCGGGACGGCGGCGAGGGCGGCCGCCACGCCCGCGCTGCGCGGGCCCGTGACCACGAGGGCGACGACGCTGGTGACGGCCGCGACCACGACCGCCGCGAGCAGGAGCCGGCCGAGCTCGATGTCCGTGACGAAGAGCTCGAGCTCCGCGCCGAAGCCCTCGGCCGTCAGCGGCCGGCCCGCCACGTTCGCGTACGTCAGGAGCAGCCGCACCAGGCCGACGACGGTCCAGACGCCCGCGGCGGTGGCGGCCACGGCGAGCGCCGGGCGGGCGGTGGTCCGGCCCGGCGGCAGCACGGCGGCGGCGAGGAACAGCGCGCCGAACGCGACGGC
>JAEWYD010000088.1 GCA_023462275.1 Actinomycetes bacterium | reverse complement strand
GCACCACGCCGCCCGGCCTTCGCCGTCCCCGCCCTCGCACGCCCGATGCGCCGTCAGCGAAAAGCGGCGCCGCGGGGACGATCCCGTCGGGGCGGGGCGTTAGTGTCCCGATGTCGGCCCCTCGCGGGGACGACGCCACACACAGACGTAGGGAGAGCCGTGAACACCAGCGATCTGACGCCGCGTGACGCGCGCGGCGAGGGGCCCAGCTTCGGTCTGCAGGACCACATCTACAACCGGCTGCTGCGCGAACGGATCATCTGGCTCGGCACCGAGGTCCGCGACGAGAACGCGAACGCCATCTGCGCGCAGATGATGCTGCTCGCGGCCGAGGACCCGGACAAGGACATCTACCTGTACATCAACTCGCCCGGCGGCTCGATCACGGCGGGCATGGCGATCTACGACACCATGCAGTACATCCAGCCGGACGTCGCCACCGTCGCCGTCGGCATGGCCGCCTCGATGGGCCAGTTCCTGCTGTCGTCCGGCGCCAAGGGCAAGCGCTACGCGACGCCCCACGCCCGCGTGATGATGCACCAGCCCTCCGGCGGCATCGGTGGCACGGCCACCGACGTCCGGATCAACGCGCAGCTGATCCTGCACATGAAGCGTGTGCTGGCCGAGCTGACCGCCGCGCAGACCGGCAAGACGGTCGAGCAGATCACCTCCGACTCCGACCGCGACCGGTGGTTCACGGCCGAGGAGGCCCTCGAGTACGGCTTCGTCGACCACGTCGTGACGCATGCGGGCTCCGTCGCCGGTGGCGGCGGCACGACCGCCTCCTGAGCCGCCCCCAGAACCCCAAGGAGCACACGTGAGCACCGAGAGCCAGTTCATCAGCCGGGCGGTCGCCCTGGGCGGCGGGACCGCGATGCCCTACGGGGCCCCGTCGGCGCGGTACGTCCTCCCGCAGTTCGAGGAGCGCACCGCCTACGGCTTCAAGCGCCAGGACCCGTACACCAAGCTCTTCGAGGATCGGATCATCTTCCTGGGCGTCCAGGTCGACGACGCGTCCGCGGACGACATCATGGCCCAGCTCCTCGTCCTGGAGAGCCAGGACCCGGATCGCGACATCACGCTGTACATCAACAGCCCCGGCGGCTCGTTCACCGCGCTGACGGCGATCTACGACACGATGCAGTACATCAAGCCGCACATCCAGACCGTCTGCCTCGGGCAGGCGGCCTCGGCGGCGGCCGTGCTGCTCGCGGCCGGCGCGCCCGGCAAGCGCCTCGCGCTCCCGAACGCCCGGGTGCTGATCCACCAGCCGGCGATCGAGGGTGGCGGCTACGCGCAGGCCTCCGACATCGAGATCCACGCGGCCGAGCTGATCCGGATGCGGGAGTGGCTGGAGGAGACGATCGCGCTCCACAGCGGTCAGACCGTCGACCAGGTCCGCGCGGACATCGAGCGGGACAAGATCCTCACCGCCGCGCAGGCGAAGGACTACGGCCTCGTGGACCAGGTGCTGGCGAGCCGCAAGGGCGTCGTCATCCCCACATGATCGAACCGCGCCGGCGCGGGTGAAAGGACACGCCGGTAGGCCCTCGTGCTGCTGACACTGGGCCTACCGTGGTGTGCAATGGTGGCAAGTGGGGCGCGGACGACCGCGCCCCGGGGAGGAGCGGCGCAGTGGCACGCATCGGTGACGGCGCGGACCTGCTGAAGTGCTCCTTCTGCGGAAAGAGCCAGAAGCAGGTCAAGAAGCTCATCGCCGGCCCGGGCGTCTACATCTGCGACGAGTGCATCGACCTCTGCAACGAGATCCTCGAGGAGGAGCTCGCCGAGGCCGCCGAGGCAGGCATGGTGCAGCTGCCGAAGCCGAAGGAGATCTTCACCTTCCTCGAGCAGTACGTCATCGGCCAGGAGGCCGCGAAGCGCTCGCTCGCCGTCGCCGTGTACAACCACTACAAGCGCATCCAGGCCGGTGCCCCGGCCCGCGCCGAGGGCGAGGACGTCGAGCTCGCGAAGTCGAACATCCTGCTGATCGGCCCGACCGGCTGCGGCAAGACCTACCTCGCGCAGACGCTCGCGAAGATGCTCAACGTGCCGTTCGCCATCGCGGACGCCACGGCGCTGACGGAAGCCGGCTACGTCGGCGAGGACGTCGAGAACATCCTCCTGAAGCTGATCCAGGCGGCGGACTACGACGTCAAGAAGGCCGAGACCGGGATCATCTACATCGACGAGATCGACAAGATCGCCCGCAAGGCCGAGAACCCGTCGATCACGCGCGACGTCTCCGGCGAGGGCGTGCAGCAGGCCCTGCTGAAGATCCTCGAGGGGACGACGGCGTCGGTCCCGCCCCAGGGCGGGCGCAAGCACCCGCACCAGGAGTTCATCCAGATCGACACGACGAACGTGCTGTTCATCGTCGCGGGTGCCTTCGCGGGCCTGGAGGACATCATCACGGCGCGGTCCGGCCGCCACGGCATCGGCTTCGGCGCCCCGCTGCACTCGCCGGACGACACGGACGTGTTCGGTGACGTCATGCCGGAGGACTTGCTCAAGTACGGCCTGATCCCCGAGTTCATCGGGCGCGTGCCGGTCATCACGACCGTCTCGCCGCTGGACCGGCCGGCGCTCGTCCGGATCCTCACCGAGCCCCGCAACGCGCTCATCAAGCAGTACCAGCGCATGTTCGAGATCGACGGTGTCGAGCTCGAGTTCACGGAGGACGCGGTGGCGGCGGTCGCCGACCAGGCCCTCCTCCGCGGCACCGGTGCACGCGGCCTGCGCGCGATCCTCGAAGAGGTGCTGCAGCAGGTCATGTTCGACGTCCCCAGCCGGGACGACGTCGCACGGGTCGTCATCACGCGCGAGGCCGTGCTGGAGAACGTCAACCCCACGTTGGTCCCCCGCGAGGCGCCGTCGTCCGCCAAGCGGGCACCCCGCGAGAAGTCGGCCTGACCTCAGGCGATCCGTCGCACTCGTCGCCCGCAAAGGGTGGCGATCTGGCCGCGTCTGCCCCAGGGTGGAGAGGGACAGGCGCCGGCCCCGGGCCGGCCTCGCCGGACCTCAGAGGTGATCGATGAAGCTCGACTCGCTGAAGCCCCTGCTCCACACCGACGGCCCGCTGACGACCGTCTGCCTCGACGTCACGCGAGGCGACGAGTCGAGCGGCGACCGGGAGGTCCGAAGCCGCTGGAACGGCATGCGGCGCACCCTCGAGGAGGCGGGCGCGCCGGCTGAGGCCCTGGAGGCCATCGAAGAGGTCGTGCTGCGGCCGACCCATGTCCCCGGCCCGCACGGCCGCTACGTCGTCGCCCAGGGCGGTCAGGTCATCTTCGACCGCGTCCTCGCCGCGCCCCCGCTGCACGACGAGGCGTTCCACGACGGAGCCCCGTCGCTCTCGCCCGCGGTGATGGCGACGGACGAGGCGGTGCGGTACCTGCTCGTGGAGGTCGACCGCCAGGGCGCGGACCTCACGTGGTCCGGTCTGCAGTCCACGGACCCGCGGGGGCCGACGGACCACGTCGAGGGCGGCCACGACGTCCTGCACAAGTTCCAGGGCGGCGGCTGGGCCCACCGGCGGTTCCAGATGCGCGTCCAGGACTCCTGGGAGCGCAACGCGGAGGCGGTCGCCGCCGAGCTGGACCGGATCGTCACCGAGCACAAGCCGGAGCTCGTCCTGGTGACCGGCGACGTGCGCGCGGTGCCGCTGGTCCGCCAGGCGGTGGGCCGGCCGACGGCGGAGCTCCTGGTCGAGGTGCCCGGCGGCTCGCGCGCGGAGGGGGTGAAGGAGGACGTCTTCGCGGAGAACGTGCACCAGGTCCTGGAGGCCTACCGCGCGCGCCGTCGGGAGGCCGTGGCCGACCGGCTGCGTGAGGCGCTGGGCCGGGGCGACGGCGGGGTGACATCCCTGGAGGACCTCGTCGACGTGCTCCGCAAGGGGCAGGTGGCCGAGCTCGTGGTGGTCCGCACGGCGGCCGGGGCGAGTGTCGCGCGGCTCGATGAGCGGACGCTCTGGTGCGGCCCCGAGCCCCTGCAGCTCGGCGTCCGGCGGGAGGACCTGGCGACGCTCGGCGTCCCGGCCGACGAGATGCGGGAGCTGCGCGCCGACATCGTCGTGCTCCGGGCGGCCATTGCGCAGGACGCCGGCTTCACCTTCGCGCTCGAGGGCAGCGTCGACCTGGTCGACGGCGTCGGTGCCCTCCTGCGGTGGAGCGACGCCGCCACGCCGCACGAGGCGGCGCCGTCGTACACGGCCGACACCCACCGCAAGGGTCACCACCACCAGAAGTAGTGCGGACGGCGTCGTCGGCGCGCACCCGAGGGTGGGCGCCGACGACCCGTCGTCGCGTCACGGCGTGGGCGGACCGGCGGGCGAGCGCCTCACGAGGAGTACAGGGCGTCGACCTCGCCGGCGAAGTCGGCGATGACGGCGTCGCGGCGCACCTTGAGCGACGGCGTCAGGTACCCGTTCTCCACCGTGAAGTCGGTGGTCAGCACCCGGACCTTGCGGATCGACTCGGCGCGCGAGACGACCTCGCTCGCGCGGGCGGCGGCCCGGTCGAGGGCCGCGAGCACGGCGTGGCTGCGCGCCGCGCTGGACACGTCCATGGGCGGCAGGGCGTGCGCCGCGAGCCACCCGGGCAGCATCTCGGCGTCGAGCGTCACGAGCGCGCCGATGAAGGGCCGCCCGTCGCCGACGACCACGACCTGGCTGACGAGGGGGTGGCCGCGCAGCCGGTCCTCGAGCACGGCCGGCGCGACGTTCTTGCCGCCGGCGGTGACGATGATCTCCTTCTTGCGGCCCGTGATGGTGAGGTAGCCGTCGTCGTCGAGCGATCCGAGGTCGCCCGTGCGGAACCAGCCGTCGTCGAAGGCGTCGGCGGTCGCGCCGTCGTTGCCGTGGTAGCCGCGGAAGACGGACGCGCCGCGCACCTGGATCTCGCCGTCGTCGGCGATGCGCAGCGAGAGGCCCGGGAAGGGCGGCCCGACCGTACCGATCTTGATCTTGTCCGGCATGTTCACGGCGCACGGTGCGGTCGTCTCGGTCAGGCCGTAGCCCTCGAGCACGCGCAGCCCGACGCCGCGGTAGAAGTGCCCGAGCCGCTCGCCGAGGGGAGCGCCCCCGGAGACGGCGTAGCGGGCCTGGCCTCCGAGGGCCTGGCGCAGCTTGTGCAGCACGAGGCGGTCCGCTGCGGCGTGCTGGGCGCGCAGGGCGGCGCTGGGCCCCTCCGGGGTGTCCAGGGCCCTCGAGTAGACGATCGACGTCTTGGCGGCCCAGCGGAACAGGCGCAGCTTCGCGCCGCCCCCCGCCTTCTGCTCGGCGGAGTTGTAGACCTTCTCGAACACCCGGGGGACCGACAGGATGAAGGTGGGCCGGAACGTCGCGAGGTCGGCAAGCAGGTTCTTGGTGTCGGGCGTGTGGCCCAGCGTCGCGCCGGTGCACATGCAGAGCACCTCGATGAAGCGCGCGAACACGTGCGCCAGCGGCATGAACAGCAGCGTGCGCGACCCCGGCCTGGCGCAGACGTCGTAGAGGCCGACGGACCCCTCGAGCGACAGGGCGACGAAGTTCCCGTGCGTGAGCTCCGCGCCCTTGGGCCGGCCGGTCGTGCCGGAGGTGTAGATGATCGTCGCCAGGTCGTCCGCCGTGGCGAGCGCGCTGCGGCGCTCGATCTCGGCGTCGTCGATCGTCTTGCCGGCGTCCACGAGGGTCTGCACCGCGCCCTCGTCGATCGCGAGGACGGGGCCGAGGCCGGCCAGCGACGGTCGCACGGACTCCGTGAGCGTGGCGTGCGCCGTCGTCTCGACGACGGCGAGCCGCACCTGCGCGTCGGAGAGGATCCACTGCACCTGGTCGGCCGACGACGTCTCGTAGACCGGCACCGGGATGGCCCCGGCGGCCCAGATGGCGAAGTCGAGCAGGGTCCACTCGTACCGGGTGCGGCTCATGATGGAGACGCGGTCACCGGGTTCGATGCCGTGGGCGACGAGCCCCTTCGCGACCGCCGTGACCTCGTCGGCGAACTCCTGCACGCTCATGGGCGTCCACGTGCCGCCCAGGCCGACCTTGCGCTCGATGTACGTGCTCGCGGGCTCGCTCGCGACGCGGTCCGTCAGCAGACGCGGGATCGAGAGTCCCGGGTCGGCGGTGATGAGGCTCGGACTGCTTGCTTCGCGCATGGTGGTCTCCGTCGACAGGACCGGCTGGGGGAGGCCGATCCTGTCGACGATAGCGCCAGCGCTCAGGCCTCGGCGTCGTCCAGGTGGGTCGGGTCGAGCACGCGCCGCAGGAAGGCGCGGGTGCGCTCCTCCTTCGGGTTGCCGATGACGTCGTCCGGCGAGCCTTGTTCGAGGATCACGCCGGCGTCGAGGAAGACGACGCGGTCGGCGACCTCGCGCGCGAACGCCATCTCGTGCGTGACGACGAGCATGGTCATGCCCTCGTCGGCGAGCTCGCGCATGACGGTGAGGACCTCGCCCACGAGCTCGGGGTCGAGGGCCGACGTCGGCTCGTCGAAGAGCATGAGCGCGGGTTCCATGGACAGCGCCCGGGCGATCGCGACCCGCTGCTGCTGGCCGCCCGAGAGCTGCCCCGGCATGGAGTCCGCGCGGTCGGCGAGGCCGACGTGCTGGAGGTTCTTGCGGGCGACCGCCTCGGCCTCCTCCTTGCTGCGGCCCAGCACCTTGCGCTGCGCCAGCGTGCAGTTCTCCAGCACGCTGCGGTGCGGGAAGAGGTTGAACTGCTGGAAGACCATGCCGACGTGGGCGCGCACGCGGTCGATGTCGACGTCGGGGTCGGTGACGTCCACACCGAGGACCTCGACTTTGCCGGCCGTCGGCTGCTCGAGCAGGTTGACGCAGCGCAGCAGGGTGGACTTGCCGGAGCCGGACGCGCCGATGATGCAGACGACCTCGCCCTGGGCCACCGTGAGGTCGATGCCCGTGAGGACCTCACGCTCACCGAACGACTTGTGCAGGCCCGTGATCTCGACGACGGGTGCGTCGGTGACGCTCATACGTGTCCCTTGTAGCCGGTCGTGCGCTCGAGCCAGCGGGTCAGCGAGCTGAGCGGGATGGTGATGATCAGGTACATCAGACCGACCAGGACGATCGCCGTCAGGCCGCCGCCCGCCTCGCTGAGCGCGTTGCGGCCGACCTTGGTGAGCTCGAACTGGTCCAGTGCCAGGCCCAGGCCGAACACCAGCGAGGTGTCCTTGAGGAGCAGGACAGCCTCGTTGGTGAGCGGGGGCAGCACGATGCGGAACGCCTGCGGGATGACGACCTGCCGCAACGTGATCCCCGCGGACATGCCGAGCGATCGCGAGGCCTCGACCTGCCCCTTCGGGACGGCCTGGAGGCCCGCGCGGATCGTCTCGGCGGTGTAGGCGGCGGAGACCGCGCCGAGCGCGAGGGCGATCTGGAGGACGATCGAGTCGAACCGGATCTGGAAGGCCGTGGGGATCGCGTATCCGAAGGCGAAGACGACGAGCAGCGCGGGGATGCCCCGGAAGAACTCGACGTAGACCGTCGCCACGACGCGGTAGAACCGGACCTGGGAGAGCTTCATCAGGGCGAGGACCAGGCCGAGCCCCAGGCCGACGGCGAACGCGGCCGCGGTGTAGACGATCGTGTTGAGCGCGGCGTGGGGCAGCTTCGGCAAGACGTAGTCGATCGCCTCGCGGTTGAAGAACGTGTTGCCGATCCGACCCCAGTCGGCCAGGAACGCCAGGACACCCAGGACGACCGCGATGACGACGTACTGGATGCGTCGCGAGAGCTGTGCGCGTCGCCGGGGAGACATGCGCGCCCGGCCCGCCGCGAGGGCGGGCCGGGCGTCGGTACGCGGAGCGGACATCAGCTGTCGGCCGGTGCCGTGCCGATGTCGTACTTCTCGACCAGCGAGTCGTACGTGCCGTCGCTCTTGATGCGGTCGAGGGTGGCGTTGACCGCCGTGAGCAGGGCCGAGTTGCCGGTCTTCACGCCCAGACCGTACTGCTCGCCGGTCGGGAACGTCGTGGCCACCTCGAACTCGGTGTTCTGGTAGGGCCCGAGCACGGCGATGTCGTTGATGACGGCGTCGACGGCGCCGGTCTTGAGCGCCTCGATCTGGAGCCCGAGGTCCTCGTACTCGACGTACTTGAGGTTGTTGTCCGCCGCGAAGGTGAGCCCGGTGGTCGCGGTCTGGACGGCGACCGTCTTGTCGGCGAGGTCCGCCACGGACTTCAGCGGCGAGCCGGCGGGCACCAGCAGGCCCTGGTCGGCGTCGAAGTAGGGCTTGGAGAAGTCCATCTTCTCCTCGCGCACGTCGGTGATGGTGATACCCGAGGCGACGATGTCGCAGTTGCTCGAGTCGAGGTCGGCGCCGGACTGGATGCCGTCGAACGGCGTCACCTTGATGGCCAGCTCGACGCCGAGGTCCTTGGCGACCTCGTTGACGATGTCCATGTCCAGGCCGACGACCTTGTCCCCGTCCTCGAACTCGAAGGGCTCGTACGGCGGGTTGGTGCAGACCGTCAGCGTGCCGTCCGTGACGAGCTGGACGTCGGCGGCCGCCGAGGTCTCGCCGCCGGCGGCGGGCGTCTGGTCGCCCTTGTCGTCGTTGGCCGTGGAGCTGCAGCCGGCGAGCAGCAGTGCCGCTGCGGCCACCGGGACCGCGAGCCGGGTCAGTGAACGCATGGGGGAGGGTCCTCTCAGGTGGTCGTTGTGCAAGAGCATACAGCCACCGCCATAAATATGCACAACGATTCGACGGCCTGCCTGCCCCCGGGGACGAATCCTTGCAGATCTTGTGTGAACGGCGCATGACATCGCCGCTCACACGTGCCCCGGGGTCCACGCACCACCGTCCAGTGGAACGTTCCGCGCGGCAACCGTTCCACTTCACGGGGTGCCACCTGCGGAACGTTCCACTCTGCGGGGCGGGCCGTGGTGGGGCGGGCTGCGCGGGG
>JAEWYD010000087.1 GCA_023462275.1 Actinomycetes bacterium | reverse complement strand
GGGCTGGTGCGCGCGCACGACGAGGCCGACGCCGTCGCCGCGCAGTGGTCCGGGACGGTGCTGCGCGAGGCGACGGCGGCCGGCGTCGTGCACGCGCTCGGCGAGGCGGACCTGGTGCACGTCGCGGCGCACGGGCGGCACGAGCCGGAGAACCCGCTGTTCTCGTCGGTGCGCCTCGCGGACGGGCCGCTCTTCGCGCACGAGATGGAAGCCGTCGAGTCCATGGCCGACTGCCTGGTGCTCTCGGCGTGCGAGGTCGGCCAGTGGTCGGTGCGGCCCGGGAACGAACCGCTCGGCCTCACGACGGCGCTCCTGCAGCTCGGGGCCCGCTGCGTCGTCGCGGGGGTCGCGCGCGTCGGCGACGAAGCCGCCGCGGACGTCGCCGTGCGGCTGCACCGGCGCCTCGCCGGGGGTGCGGACGCCGCGACGGCCCTGGCGCTCACGCAGGCGGAGTCCGACGACGACGTCGTCGCGCCGCTGGTCTGCTTCGGCTCCGCCTGGACCGCGAGCGCCGGCTGACGCGGCCGAGCAGCTCAGCCGTCCACCAGCTCAGCCGTCCACCAGCTCAGCCGTCCGGCAGCTCAGCCGCGCAGCGCCGCCACCAGCGACCGCAGGCGCGGGTTGTCGAACAGGTCGTCCACCAGCACCAGCCGCTGGGCGGAGTCGGCGAGCGGGACCTTCCAGTTCGGGTACTCGGTGTCGGTGCCCGGCTGGTTCTGCGCCCGGCGCTCGCCGACGGCGTCCGCGAGCGACACCCCGATGAGGACCGACGGCGTCGCCAGCATCAGCCGGTGCATCGCCTCGACGACCTGCCGCTCGGACGGGTCGGCGCCCACGAGCCCGCGGCGGCTGAGGAGCTCGAGCATCTCGGCGCGCTCCGCCCACGCGTTCGACCGCACGACCTCCACCGGCTCCGTCAGCAGGCCGAGCCGCTCACGCAGCTCGACGTGCTCGCCCGCGAGGTAGCCCGCCGTCGGGGGCAGGTCGTGGGTCGTGACCGTGGCGAGGGCGAGCCGGCGGTACTGCTCGGGCTGCTTGAAGCCGTCGTGGTCGCGCTCGAACCAGAGGATCGACGTGCCGAGGACCCCGCGGTCGCCGAGGTAGTCGCGGACCCAGGGCTCGAGCGTGCCGAGGTCCTCGCCGATGACCACGGCGCCCGCCCGGTGCGCCTCCAGGCAGAGGATGCCGATGAGGGCCTCGTGGTCGTACCGCACGTACGCCCCCGCCTGCGCCCCGTGGCCGGCCGGGATCCACCACAGCCGGAAGAGACCGATGATGTGGTCGATGCGGATGGCGCCTGCGTGCCGCAGCACCGTGCGCAGCATCTCCCGGTAGGGCCGGTAGGCGACCCGGGCCAGCGCGTCCGGCCGCCACGGGGGCTGCGACCAGTCCTGGCCCTGCTGGTTGTACATGTCGGGCGGCGCACCCACGGACACGCCCTGCGCCAGCACGTCGGACATCGACCACGCGTCAGCGCCCTCCGGATGCACCCCGACCGCCAGGTCGTGCATGATCCCCAGCCGCATCCCGCCCGCGATCGCGTCGGCCTGCGCGGCCGCGAGCTGCTCGTCCGCGACCCACTGCAGCCAGCAGTAGAAGGTGACGCGCTCGGCGAGCTCGGTCCGCAGGCGCTGCACGACGTCGGACCGTGCGTCGCGCGCCTCGTCGGGCCACGCGCCGTCGAAGTGCTCGGTCAGCGCGCACCACGTGGCGAAGTCCTCCAGACCCTGGCCCTGCTCGGCGCGGAACGCGTCGAACCTCGCCTGCCGGGCCGCCGACCGCGGCTGCGCGTACACGACCTCGAGGGCGACCTTCTTCGCCGTCCACACGGCGTCCCGGTCGATGGGACCGTCGTCCAGGCTGAGCGGGCGGGCCTCCTCCGCCTGCCACTCGACGAGGCTCCGCTCGGCCACCGGCAGGTAGGCGCACTCCGGGATCGCCTCGACCCGCAGGTAGACGGGGTTGACGAAGCGGCGGCTCGTCGGCAGGTACGGGGACGGCGTCAGGGGCGCCGCCGGCTCGGCCGCGTGCAGCGGGTTGATGAGGAGGAAGTCGGCGCCGCTGCGGCGCCCGGCCAGCCAGGCGACGTCCGCCAGGTCCACGAGGTCGCCGATGCCCCAGGACTCCTTGGAGCGGACCGAGTACAGCTGGGCCATGAAGCCCCACGCCCGCTGGTCCCCGAGACCGCGGACCAGCTCCAGCCGCGGCGGCGTCACGACGAGCACGGACTGGGCGCGGGTCTCGTCGCTCTCCGCCACGATCGTGTGCCAGCCGAGCGGGAGGTCCGCCGGGATCGCCATCGTGGCGCGGCCGACGAGCCGGCCGTCCACCGTGCGCGGCGGGACGTACACGTCCAGCTGCGGGAGCTGGCGGCGGCCGCCCCCGGCCTCCGGGTCGAGCTCGAGCCAGGCCGCCGCCGGCGCGCCGTCCGGCACGTGCACGGCCAGCTCGCCCGTGGAGCCCGCACGCACCACGACGACGGGGGGCAGCATGCGCCGCCACACCTCGTCCTCGGCGTTCGTCAGGGCCAGGTCCATGCGCTCGGGCGTCGAGGCGTCGACGCCCAGGGCCGCGAGGACCGCCACGAGCGTCTCCTCGGAGACCGTGCGATGGCCGCCGCGGAAGTCCCAGTAGTCGGGCACGACGCCGTATCGCTCGGCGAGGGCGAGCAGCGCCTGCGGCAGTGGGGCATCGGGCTCGGGCACGCTCTCGATCCTGCCAGAGCGGCGCCCGGGGGGCACCGCGCGCGTGCGGGTGTCGTGGCCCCGACTACATGCGTGCCGGGGCCGCCAGTAGCCTGCCGGGGTGAGCACTCCTCCCCCCGGCGACGTCACCGGCCAGGTCACCGAGAAGGCCCAGCACTGGTTCGACTGGATGCTCGGCGCACCGCTGCAGAGCGTCATCGCGATCCTGGTGGGGGTGGTGGCACTCGCGGTGGCGCGGTGGCTCGTCAGCCGGACCGTGCGGTCAGTGGTCGCCGGCGGCACCAAGGTGCGCCGCCACGCCCGGCGCCTGCTCGTGCGGACCGGCGTCGGTGCGGGCAGCGAGTCCGACCCGTACGCCGTCGCCCGCCGCGTGCAGCGCGCCGAGACCATGGGGTCGGTCCTGCGGTCCGCGGCGGCGCTCGTCATCGGCATCGCGGTCGTCACCGCGATCGCGAACATCAACCGGTGGGACCTGGGCCCGGTGCTCGCCTCGGCCGGCGTCGCAGGCGTCGCCCTCGGCTTCGGCGCGCAGACGCTGGTGAAGGACTTCCTCTCCGGCCTGTTCATCCTCGTCGAGGACCAGTTCGGCGTCGGCGACGTCGTCAACCTGGGCGAGGCGTCCGGCTCCGTGGAGGCCATCGGGCTGCGCGTGACGCAGGTGCGCGACCTCAGCGGGACGCTCTGGTACGTCCGCAACGGCGAGATCCTGCGGGTCGGCAACATGACCCAGGGCTGGTCGCGTGCCCTCGTGGAGGTCCTGGTGCCGGTCGACGGCGACGTCGACCGCGCGACCGAGGTGCTCAAGGAGGCGGCTGCCGACGTCGTGGCCGACGAGGAACTGGGGCGCCACCTGCTCGCCGACCCGGAGGTCACCGCGTTCGAGGACCTGAGCGCCGAGTCCGTGCGGCTCCGGCTGCTGGTCAAGGTGGCGCCGGCGCAGCAGTGGGTCGTGCAGCGCGCCCTGCGGGCCCGCATCCGCGAGCGCTTCACGGCGGCGGGCGTGCCGCTCGCCCTGCCCCGCCGCGAGGTGGTCGTCGAGCGCGACCGCGCGACGCCGTCGGAGGGCTGACCCGCCAGCCGGCGGAGGGCCGCGCCCTCAGCACCAGCGCAGCAGCACCTGTCCCTCGGCCACGCGCTCGCCCGGCCGGACGAGCAGCTCGACCTCACCCGGGCCGGCCTGCAGGGCCACCACGGGGCAGAGCACAGAGCGCTGCTTGAGGCGCACGCACTCGGGCGACCAGCCGAGGAGCGGCTGGCCTGCCACGACGTCCTCGCCCTCCTCGACCACGACGTCGAAGCACGCGCTGGCCAGGTCCTCCGTGTCGACCCCGAGGTGGACGAGCACCGCGCGCTCGTCGTCCAGCGCGACGACGACGGCGTGCGGGTAGACGCTGACCATCCGCCCCGCGCAGGGCGCGACGACGACGAGGTTCACCACGGGCTCGTGGGCCGGCCCGTCGGGCAGGATCGCCAGGCCGGGGCCGATCATGGCGTCGGCGAACACCGGATCCGGCACCTCGGACAGCGCGACGACCGTCCCGCCGAGCGGCGCGACGACCTGCGTTGCGGCGTGCGTCTGACTGGTCATGAGGCCCCCTAGCCCTGCCTCCGCCACACTAGCCAGCGGCGAGCCGCCGCGTCAGTCGCTCGGGTCCCCGGCCCAGGCGAGAAGCGGGTCGCCCGCCGCGACCTCGACCCCGGGCCCGACGAGCGGCCGCACGCCGCCCCCGGCCTGGAGCGCCACGACCGGGCAGAGCGCGGACAGCCCGGCGCCGCGGACGGCGTCGGGCGACCAGCGCACCACGGGAGCGCCCGCCTCGACGCGCTCCCCCGCCGCGACCAGGAGGGCGAATCCCTCGCCCCCCAGCCCGACCGTGTCCACGCCCAGGTGCACGAGCACGTCGCGCGCCGACTCGCCGTCCGCGCGGATCGCGACGGCGTGGGGGTGGGCGGCGACGACCACGCCCGTCACGGGCGCCACGACGACGCCGTCCACAGGCTCGATCGCCACGCCCGGCCCGACCATCGCCGTCGCGAAGACCGGGTCGGGCACGTCGACGAGGAGCCGCACGGTGCCGGCCACCGGGGCCAGCACGATCAGCACGTCAGCGGAGGTTGTCGATGTCGGCCGCGAGCGCGTCGGCCTCCGGTCCCACGACCACCTGGATGATCCGGCCGGAACGGACGACGCCGAGCGCGCCGCAGGCGCGCAGCGCCTCCTCGTCGAGTCGCGCGGGGTCGGAGACCTCCACACGCAGACGGGTGATGCACGGCTCGAGGTCGACGACGTTCGCGACGCCGCCGAGCGCCGCGAGGATCTGCTCTGCCTTCGTCATGCGAACTCCCTCGGCTGTCGCACCGGGCCACCGGGCCGGGCCGGCGGGCGGCCGACGGGCGCTCCGGACGAGCCGCCCGCGCCGTCCGACGCGATGCTCCCAGCGTAGTCTGCGCAGGGACGACGGCCGATGCGACGGAGGTCTGATGACGCAGGCGAGCTTCTACGAGACGGTCGGCGGGACGGCGACGTTCAGCCGACTGGTCGAGGAGTTCTACGCGCGGGTGGCGACGGACGACCTCCTGCGGCCGATGTACCCCGAGGAGGACCTCGGGCCGGCGGCCGAGCGCCTGCGCATGTTCCTCGAGCAGTACTGGGGCGGGCCGACGACGTACTCCGAGCAGCGCGGCCACCCGCGCCTCCGGCTGCGCCACGCCCCGTTCCCGGTGGGCCCGGCCGCGCGGGACCGGTGGCTGACGCACATGCGCGCGGCCCTGGACACCCTCGAGCTCCCGCCCCTCGCCCACGCCCAGCTGTGGGACTACCTCGAGCGTGCCGCGCACGCGATGGTGAACGGAGCGGACCGGTGACGCCCCAGGACGCGCCCCGCGACCCGGTGCGGACGGTGCTCGACGTGCTGGACGTCACGCGCGTCGACGACACCACCTTCGTCGGCACGAGCCTGCCGCAGCCTGGCGGCCGGGTCTTCGGCGGCCAGGTGCTCGCCCAGTCGCTCCTCGCCGCCGCCCGCACGGCACCCGAGGACCGGCTGCCGCACTCGCTGCACGGGTACTTCCTGCGGTCCGGCGACGTCACCAAGCCCATCACCTTCACCGTCGAGCGGCTGCGGGACGGCCGCTCCTTCAGCGCGCGGCGCACCCACGCGCTGCAGGACGGCGAGCCGATCCTGTCCATGACCACGTCCTTCCAGGTGGAGCAGCCCGGTCTCGACCACGCCGACGGGCTGCCGTCGCGCGCCCCCGACCCCGAGTCGGTGCCCAGCGCCCTGGACCTCCTCGCGCGCCACGACACCCCGCTCACCCGGTTCTGGACGCAGACGAGCGCCTTCGACATCCGCCACGTCGAGGAACCGATCTACACGGGCCCCGCCGCCCAGGAGGGCGACCGGCAGATGGTGTGGATGCGGGCGCGCGGGCGGGTCGAGGGCCCGGAGGTGCTGCACCGCGCGCTGCTCGCCTACGCGTGCGACCAGGTGATGCTCGAGCCGATCCTGCGGCGCCACGGCAAGAGCTGGGCGACCCCCGGGCTCTCGATCGCGAGCCTCGATCACGCCATGTGGTGGCACCGGCCCGTCCGAGTCGACGAGTGGCTGCTGTACGTCCAGTGGTCGCCCAGCGCCCAGGGTGGCCGCGGGCTCGGCGGGGCGCGCATCCACGCGGCGGACGGCTCGCTCGTCGCGTCCGTCGCGCAGGAGGGCATGGTCCGGGTCCCCGACTGACGACCCGGGAGGCGGCACCGCGTGCCGGGGCGCCGCCGCGGACGCACACTCGTGCCATGCCCCGCCTGCGCCGCGTCCGCTCGACCGACCAGGGATGGACCCGCCGGCGCCAGGGCCGAGGCGTCGTCTACCTGGACGCCTCGGGCGAGCGCGTGACGGACCCCGAGGCGCTCGCGCGGATCGCCGACCTGGCGATCCCGCCCGCGTGGCGCGACGTCTGGATCTGCCCGTTCCCGAACGGCCACATCCAGGCGATGGGAACCGACGACGCCGGACGGCGGCAGTACCTCTACCACGCCCAGTGGCGGGCGCGCCGCGACCGCCTCAAGCACGATCACGTCGTTCGCCTCGCGCGCCGCCTGCCGCGCGCCCGGCGGACCGTCGCCGAGGACCTCGCACGCCCGGGCTACGACCGCCGCAAGGTGCTCGCCCTGGCGTTCCGCCTCCTGGACGAGGCGTACTTCCGGGCGGGCGGCGAGGCGTACGCCAAGGAGAACGGCAGCTTCGGCCTCGCGACGCTGCGGCGCGAGCACGTGACGGTCCAGGCCGACGGCGTCTCGTTCGCCTACCCCGCGAAGTCGGGCCAGTGGCGCGAGACGCAGGTCACCGACCCGGTGGTCGCCGAGGTCGTGCGGGGCCTCATGGCGCGCGACGACGACGGGCCGGAGCTGCTCGCGTGGCAGGAGGCGGGCGGCTCGTGGCACGACGTGACGGCGTCCGACGTGCTGGAGGGCGTGAAGGAGCGGCTCGGTCCCGAGGCACGCCCCAAGGACTTCCGCACGTGGCACGCCACCGTGCTGGCCGCGACGGCGCTCGGCCAGGTCGACCCGCCGCGGTCGGAGCGCGCGCGGCGACGCGTCGTGGCCCAGGTGGTGCGGGACGTCTCCGAGGAGCTCGGGAACACGCCCGCGGTGTGCCGCGCGTCCTACATCGACCCGCGGCTCATCGACCTGTGGGAGTCCGGTCGGACGATCGGCCGACGGCGCAGCCGGGCGGGCGCGGAGAAGGCGGTCGCCGAGCTCCTGGCCGGCTGACCGCTCAGGCCGCGAGCCTGCCCTCGTCGCGCGGTTCGTCGCCGGCGACCGCCGCACGGCCGTCGTCGCCCATGTCCTCCAGCTGGACGCCGCGGGTCTCCGGCACGAAGCGCTTGACGAAGACGAACGACAGCGCGGCGAACGCGGTGTAGAGGCCGTAGGCCAGGCCCAGGCCGACGCCGGCCAGCGCGGGGAACGTCGTCGAGACGAGGAAGTTGCCGCCCCACTGCGCCGCCGCGGCCAGGCCGAGGGCGCTCGCCCGGATCCGGTTGCTGAACATCTCGCCGAGCAGCACCCACACGGCCGGGCCCCACGACATGCCGAAGAACACCACGAACAGGTTCGCGGCGACCAGGGCCACCGGACCGCCGGCGCCCTGCAGCGCGGGCTCGCCGTCGACGACCGGGGCCGTGGCGAAGGCGGCGGCGAGCGCCCCGAGGCTGACCACCATGCCGGCCGAGCCGATGAGCAGCAGGCGGCGGCGGCCGATGCGGTCGATCAGGGCGATGGCGACGACGGTCACCGCGATGTTCGTCACGGAGGTGATCACCGTCTGGACGAGGGCGTCGGACTCGGTGAAGCCGACCTGCTGCCACAGCGACGACGAGTAGTAGAAGATCACGTTGATCCCGACGAACTGCTGGAACAGCGACAGCCCGATGCCGATCCAGACGATCGGCAGCAGACCGAGCGCGGGGCCCTTGAGGTCCGCCATCGAGGCGCGGGCGTCCTCCTTCACGGTGCGCCGGATCTCCTTCATGCGGGCGTCGACGCCGGAGCGCAGCACCTGCGCGAGCACGCCGCGGGCGCGTTCGATCTGGCCCTGCGCGACGAGGTAGCGCGGCGACTCCGGGATCCCGAGGGCCAGCGCGCCGTAGGCGATGGCCGGGACGGCGGCGGTGAAGAACATCCAGCGCCAGGCCTCGAGGCCGAGCCAGAACGGGTCGCCGGCACCCCCGGCACCCGTGGCGATGAAGTAGTCCGAGAGCAGGGCGACGAAGATGCCCGTGACGATCGCCAGCTGCTGGAGCGAGCCGAGCCGGCCGCGGATCGACGCCGGCGAGATCTCGGCGATGTACGCCGGGGCGATGACGGACGCGGCGCCCACCGCGAGACCGCCGAGCAGGCGCCAGCCGATGAGGTCCCAGGGGCCGCGCGCGAGGCCGGAGCCGATGGCGCTCACGGTGAAGAAGACCGAGGCCAGGAGCATCACCCGGATGCGCCCGTGACGCTCCGCGAGCTGTCCCGCCGTCCACGCGCCGATCGCGCAGCCGATGAGAGCGGAGGACACGGCGAACCCGGTGAGGCCCGCGCCCATCCCGAAGTCCGCTCGGATCGCGTCGACCGCACCGTTGATGACGGCCGTGTCGAAGCCGAAGAGGAAGCCGCCGATCGCCGCGACGACGGCCAGCATCACCGCCCGGCCGGTGTCGTACGTCTCCTGCGCGGCCGGCGAACCGTCGCGCGCGCCCCGCCCTCGCGTGCCCTCGTCCTGGCCGGCGTCACCCACGTCGATCACCCCTCCCCGTGTCCGGTCACGGTAAGTCGGGGGTCCGGGGCCGGCCACCGGAGCGCGTGCGCCCCAGGGTCGGCCGCCGGGGCTCGGCGCCGGCCGCCGCCCAGGTCTCCGGCACTGTCAGGCCTCGAACCGCAGCTCGCCGTCGAGGCGCGTCAGCAGCACCGAGTCCCGCTCCCAGAGGTGCACGAGCGCGGCGTCGAGGTCGACGGCGAACCGGGGCACGACCGTCCGCATGAGGTCGAGCGCCGCCTCGTAGGCGTCGTCGCCGAGCCCCCGCTCGACGAACCACGTGACCTCACCGGTGGCGGGCGCGCCGAGGACGTCATCCCAGTCCTCCGTCGTCAGGACGCCGCGGGGCCAGATGCGTGCGCCGAGCGCACCGCGGTGGATCGTGCCGTAGGAGTTCATCGCCCCGCCCAGCGCCTGGCGCAGGTACTCCTCCGCCTGCGCGAGGGAGCACGTCGAGTGGAACGGCGTCGTGTAGACGTCCATGGGTGGCCTCTCGGTTACGGGACGAGGTGGACGATGCCTTCGTCCGTGATGACGAGAACCTCCACGAGGCCCTCGACCGGGCGGCGGAACGCCTCGCGGAGGTCCTCGAGGCAGACAGGTGAGTCGGCCAGGTTGAGCACCATGCGGTTCGCCTGGCCGATCGCCACCCGCACCGCCACCTGGGACCAGATGCTCCGCGCCGACCCGGTGGTGGGGGCGTAGTGGTCGACGTACGCACCCTCGATGCGGAACGCCGGGAACGTCCCCGTAGGGAGCCACGGGTGGCGGGCGGGGTCGTACGCGCGGTCGGCCCTCACGGCAGCCTCCGCGCCAGGCGGACGAACCGGTCGTGCACGTCGCCGTCGACCTCGGCGTACAGCCGGGCCATCGCCACGACGGCGTCCGCCAGCCCGTCGACGGAGACGCCGCTGCCGCGCACGCTGTCCGCCGTACTGCTCGCCAGGGGGCCGAGCGCCAGGGGTAGGAAGCCGCAGAGGAGCCCGAAGGCGCCGTCGGGCAGCCCCGTCCGCCTGACGGCCCCGTGCGCGGCGTCGAGCGCGTCGGCCACCGGGCGCGTACGACCCGCGTGGCGGACCAGGTCGTCGATGCCGACGCTCAGAAGGCCGCTCACCGCGCACGCCCCCGGTCGGCCGTGGCCGTGGCGCCCGGGGTGGGCGCCGCGGCGAGGGGGGTCGGTCGGCCGGGGGCGCGGTGTGCGATCACGAGTCGGGACCGTAGCCCGGGCCGACGGCAGCGCGCCGCTGGTCGCCCGGATCTGTGGACAACCGCCTCGGGCCGGCGGGCCGTCCACAGCCCGTCGGGCTATCGGTCCCGGCGACGCCAGCGGATGCCCGGCTCGACGTACCGCGACCACACGGCCCGCTCCTGCGGCGAGACCCGGCGTGGCCGTCCCGTCGCCGCGTCGAGCAGCACCAGCGTGGTGGCCGCCTGGACGAACACGACCCGGCCCGGGCCGCCCGAGCCGGTGGCGTCACCGCCCGTGATCTCGTAGCAGACCTCGATGCTGGCGCCGCCGAGGTCGCCGATCCAGAGCTCGACCAGCACCGGGTCGCGCCGGTGCTCGATCGGCGCCAGGTACTCGACCTCCTGACGCGCGACCACGGTGACGGTGCCCGCGCCGGGGCCGGCGTCGAGGATCGCCGTCGGCCACTCCTGCTCCGCGGCGCCCGGGTGCCGCCAGAAGGCCGCGATGCGCGCCTCCTCGAGCAGCCCGAACACCGCCACGTTGTTGACGTGGCCGTACGCGTCGAGGTCGCCCCAACGCACCGGGACGGGCACGGACACCCTCATGCTGCACTCCTTCGGGATCGACGGCCGCCGGCGGCGGCCTGGGCGGCGTCACGGGTGCGGACCAGGGCGGCCAGGACCGCGTCGACGGGCTCGACGACGAGCCGCTGCGCCGTGCGCCCGACGGCGTCGCGCAGCCGGACGGTGGCGCGCGCCGCCTC
>JAEWYD010000086.1 GCA_023462275.1 Actinomycetes bacterium | reverse complement strand
ACTCCCGACGGGCCGCGCCGCGGCCCGGGCGAGCCGCCGAGGTGACCCGGTGAGCCGCGCGGCGGCCGTCGTCATCGGCGCGGGCCTCGGCGGCCTGTCGGTGGCCGTGCACCTCGCCGAGCGCGGGTTCGACGTCACGGTCGTGGAGAAGAACGCCGAGCCGGGTGGCCGCCTCGGCCAGTTCACGCGTGAGGGCCACGTGTTCTCGACCGGCCCGACGCTCATGATCATGCCGCTGCTCTACCGCGGCGAACTCGAGCGGCTGGGCATCGACATGGACGCCGAGCTGCGGCCCCAGCGCGTCGACCCCACCTACGACGTCGTGTTCGACGACGGCGCGCGCCTCGCCATGACGTCCGACCTCGTCGCGATGCGCGAGCAGCTGGAGGCGATGGAGCCGGGCTCGTTCGCGGGCCTGCTGCGCTACCTGGAGGAGGGCCGGCGGCACTACGAGCTCGGTATGGCCGGCCTGGTCGCGCGTGACTTCCGGCACTGGTGGGAGTTCGCGACGCCGGCGAACGCGGTGCTCGCGCTGCGGATCAAGGCGCTGTTGCCGCACCACCGGCACATGTCGGCGTTCTTCCGCACCGAGCGGCTCAAGGCGGCGTTCACGTACCAGGACGTCTACATGGGCCTCAGCCCGTTCAGCGCGCCGTCGACGTTCTCGCTCACCCCGTTCAGCGAGCTGGCGCACGGCGTCTGGTACCCCACCGGCGGCATGTACCGGATCGCGGAGGTGCTCGCCGCGCGGGCCGCCGACGCGGGCGTCCGCTTCGAGTACGGCCGCCCGGTCACGCGCATCGCGATCGAGGGCGGGCGGGCGACGGGCGTGGAGCTGTCCGACGGCGACCGGCTGGCTGCGGACGTCGTCGTCGCCAACGCCGACCTGCCGTACGTCTACCGCCACCTGCTGCCCGACGCCGCGGCCGCGGAGCGCCTGCAGCGCCGCGCGTACTCGGGCTCGACGATGAGCTTCTACTGGGGCACCGACCGCGAGTACCCCGACCTGCGGCCACACACCCTGTTCCTCGGCGACGCCTTCCGCGAGCACTTCGACGGCATCGAGCGCAACGGGCCCCTCCCGGACGCCCCGAGCGTCTACGTCCACGCGCCGACGCGGCTCGACCCGGCGACGGCGCCGCCCGGCCGGGACACGCTCATCGCCGTCGTGCCGTCCGGGCACCTGCGCTACGACGGCGACGACCCCGAGCTGGTCGCCCGCGAGCGGGAGGCGTGGGCAGTGGAGCGCGACCGCGCCCGCACGGCCGTGCTCGCCCGGCTCGCGGGCGTCGGGCTGACGGACGTCGCCGAGCACATCACGGTCGAGGCGACGGCCACCCCGCCCACCTGGCAGGCGCGCCACAACCTCGTGCGCGGCGCGACGCACGGCCTCGCGCACACCTTGTTCCAGCTCGCCTACCTGCGCCCGCACAACCGGCACGCGCGCTACCGCAACCTCTACTTCGCGGGCGCGAGCACCCACCCGGGCACCGGGTTGCCCACGGCCCTCGTCTCCGGGCGGCTCGCGGCCGAGCGCGTCGCGGACGACGCCGGGCTGTGACGCCCGCCTGGGCTCAGGCCGAGGCGACCTCGAGCGGCTCGCCCGGCGCGAGGCGCCGGTAGTCGACGCCGTCGCCGGACAGGCCGCCGACCAAGCGGTCGACCACCCCGCGCCCGGCCTCGCTGAGGATCGCGTCGTGGATCGGCACGGCGACGCGGGGCGCGACCTGCCGGACGTAGTCCACGGCCTCCGACAGCTTCATCCACGGCGCGCTCACGGGCAGGAGCAGCAGCGCCAGGCCGTCGACCGCGGCGTCCGCGGGCGGCGTCACGAACGCGTCGCCCGGGTGCAGCAGCGCGCCGTCGACCAGGTACGCGACGTTCGCCAGCGGCGGCAGGTCGGGGTGGATCACCGCGTGGTCCCGGCCGAGCACCCGGATGGCGAAGCCGGCCACCTCGAGCTCGTCGCCCTCGGCGACCGCGTGCATGCGCTCGCGCGGCGCGCCGGCCTCGACGAGGGCGGCGACGGCGTCGTCGGGCGCCCAGACGTGCAGGTCCACGGCCTCGGCGAGCGCCGGGGCGAGGCGCTCGGGGACGACGTGGTCGACGTGGCCGTGCGTGACCAGGACGCCCTCGGCGCCCTCGAGCACTGCGGGGTCGCTGAGGACCCCCGGGTCGATCGCCAGCCGACGCCCGTCCCGCTCGACGCGGACGGCGGACTGGCCCCAGACGGTGACGGTGACGGACATCCAGGCTCCCGTGCTCGGTGGTGCGGACGCCCCAGCATCGTCGAGGTGGCCGCGCGCCGCCCGTCGGCGCACGCGCACCCTACGTGAGCACGCTGTGCGAGACGTTCAACTCAGCCAGATCGGGTCGCTTCTAGCCTGCGGGCAGCAGGGCGCCGATCCGCACCGTGGTGAGCATGCCGATGTCGGTCTCGCCCGGCGCCACGAGGCGCGCTGGCTGGCCCTGCGCGAGCTGGACGACGAGCGAGGAGACCGGCTCGGACTCCGCGCCCGCCAGCTCCCCGGTCCACTCGACCGCCGACCGCGCCGAGGCCCCGGGGGCGAGCTCGACGACGGGCGTGCCGGTCGGGGACCCGTCCAGCCCGGTCTCGGTCTGCTCGACGACGAGCTCGAACGCGTGGCCCCACGCCCCTCGGGCCCCGAGCCCGGGGTAGCCCGAGACGGTGCATGCGCCGGCGGACGTGTTGGTGACGTCGAGGCTGCCGTAGCGGTGACCGGCGGCGGCGTCGCTGAAGGTGAACAGGTACGCGACGTCGTCGGGCCCGCAGGCGCCGGCGCCGTCCGGCCCGGTGGCGGTGACGCGCAGCAGCGCGTCGAGCTCGGCCTGGGGCAGCTCCGCGTCGGGCACCACCGGCGTGTCCGGCTGCTCGTCCCAGCCCGGGCCCAGCTCGGCCTCGGTGGGCGGCGTCGCCGTCGCCGGCGGGGCCTGCGTGGGGCGCTCGTGCCCCGAGGTCCCGGCGGGCCCGTCGGATCCGGTCGCGCAGCCTCCGACGGCGCCCAGGAGCGAGGCGGCGAGCGCGAGGGCGAGGGGTGCGGTGCGGCGGGTCACCCGGGGCACGCTACCCGGCGGCGTCTGGGCCCCTGCCGCCTCAGGCCCGGCCGAAGACGTCGGGGACGCCGTCGGCGTCGGCGTCGAGCGCCTCCAGCTCCTCCAGGTGCCGGTAGGTCCGGTTGCGCGCCCGCAGGACGACGGAGGCGAGCAGAGCCGCGGTGACGGACCCGACCAGGACGCCGATCTTCACGTGCTCGTCGCGTTCGCTGCCCGGGCCGAACGCAAGGTCGCCGATCAGCAGCGACACCGTGAACCCGATGCCGCCGAGGATCGCCACGCCGAGCACGTCGAGCCACGCGAGGCTCGGGTCGAGCTCGCTGCGGGTGAGGCGCGAGACGGCCCACGTGGTCCCGAAGATGCCCACCGTCTTGCCGGCCACGAGCGCGGCGACGATGCCGAGCGTCACCGTGTCCGTGAGCGCGCTGCGCAGCCCGTCGAGCCCGCCCACCGCCACGCCGGCCGCGAAGAACGCGAACACGGGCACGGCGACGCCGGCGGACAGCGGCCGGAACCGGTGCTCGAAGTGCTCGGCCAGCCCCGGCCCGGCCTCGGGCCCGCCCGCCGCGTCGCTGCGCAGCACCGGCACCGTGAAGCCGAGCAGCACGCCCGCGACCGTCGCGTGGACGCCGGACGCGTGCACCAGCGCCCACGTCGCGACGGCGAGCGGGAGCAGCAGCCACCACGACCGGATGCGGCGCTGTACGGCCCACGCGAAGAGCCCGAGCGGGACGAGCGCGGCGAGCAGCGCGAGCGGGACGAGGTCGCTCGTGTACACGACGGCGATGACGGTGACGGCCAGCAGGTCGTCCACCACGGCGAGGGTGAGCAGGAACGTCCGCAGCGCGGCGGGGAGGTGGCTGCCGATGACGGCGAGCACCGCCAGCGCGAACGCGATGTCGGTGGCCGTGGGGATGGCCCAGCCGCGCAGGGCGCCGTCGGACGACGCGTTGATCGCCACGTAGACGAGCGCCGGGCCCACCATCCCGCCGACGGCGGCGAGGATCGGCAGGGCGGCCGCCCGCGGGTCGCGCAGGTCGCCCGCGACGAACTCCCGCTTGAGCTCGAGGCCGACGACGAAGAAGAAGACGGCGAGCAGGCCGTCCGCCGCCCACGCCCCCACGCTGAGGTGCAGGTGCAGCGCCTCGGGGCCGAAGGACGCGTCGCGTAGGGCGGCGTAGGAGCCCGCGGCGGGGGAGTTCGCCCACACGAGCGCCGCGAGCGTCCCGATGAGCAGCAGCGCGCCACCGACCGTCTCCTTGCGCAGGATCTCGGTGATGCGCGAGGTCTCCGCCCACGAGCGGCGGGCGAGGATCGGGCGGCCGGGCTGCTGACGGGTCACGGTGCCTCACGGGGTCGACGACGGGAGCGCCGACCAGGCTTCCCGGCTCACCTGGTGCCAGACTACCGGCGGCCGGCTCAGCGGCCGGGCAGCAGGCCGGTCGCCCGACCGCGTGGTCGGCGCGGCTACGCGCCGGCGGAGTCCGCGGTCGGCAGCGCGCCGCCCACCGGCGTGGCGG
>JAEWYD010000085.1 GCA_023462275.1 Actinomycetes bacterium | reverse complement strand
GCCGCGGGGCCTTGCCGAGGGCGAGCATGAGGCCGGCGACGGCGGTGGCCGCGCCGTGCGCCTTCGCGAGGGTCCGGAGGGTCTCGGCCGGCGGGACGTCGGGCACGCCGTCGACGCGCTCGGCGAGACGCCGCCAGGCCTCCCGCATGCGCTCGGTGTGCTCGGCGGGTCGGCGGACGGCGTCGACCCCCTCGGAGACGAACCAGGTGGCGAGCAGGGGTCGGGCGATGAGGCGCGTGAGCATCGTGGTCCTCCCGTGGGTCCTGGCACGACGCTAGCCGCTGGTCGCGTCGCGGGCACGGGGGACGACGTCGGGACGTGGCGGGAGGCGGCCGGGAATGACGGGCGGCGCCCGCGGCGTTCACCCCCACATGGGTCTCCTGCTGCTGGACGCGCCGGCCGGGCCCGCGTCCCCGGGGATCGCGGGGCTGGTGTGGCCGCTAGGCTCGACCGCGATGAGTGAGGACACCAACCGCGCCCCCGCCGAGGACGCCGCCGAGCGGGCCGAGCGATTCGAGCGCGAGGCGCTGGTGTACGTCGACCAGCTGTACTCCGCCGCGCTGCGCATGACGCGCAACCCCGCCGACGCCGAGGACCTGGTCCAGGAGACCGTGGTCAAGGCTTTCGCGGCGTTCCACCAGTACCGCCCGGGCACGAACCTCAAGGCCTGGCTGTACCGGATCCTGACGAACACGTTCATCAACTCCTACCGCAAGAAGCAGCGGGAGCCGATCCAGTCCGGCTCGGAGGAGATCGAGGACTGGCAGCTCGCCCGTGCGGCCACGCACACGTCGTCGGGACTGCGCTCCGCCGAGGCGGAGGCTCTCGACAACCTGCCGGACTCGGACGTGAAGGCGGCCCTGCAGGCGATCGGCGAGGACTTCCGCATCGCGGTGTACCTGGCCGACGTCGAGGGCTTCGCCTACAAGGAGATCGCGGAGATCATGGGGACGCCGATCGGCACCGTGATGTCCCGGCTGCACCGGGGCAGGCACCAGCTGCGCGAGCTGCTCACGGACTACGCGCGGGAGCGCGGGCTCGTCCCGGCGGCCCCGGAGGGAGAGGAACCGTGACGCACGCGGACGACGAAGCCGTCGACTGCTCCGAGGCGCTGGCGCGGCTGTTCGAGTTCATCGACGCCGAGATCGACGACGCCGCGGGGGACCGGATCCGCAAGCACCTCGCGGACTGCGAGCCCTGCCTCGCCGAGTACGACGTGTCCGACCACCTGAAGAAGCTGGTGCGCAGGTCCTGCAGCGACGTGGCGCCGACCGACCTCCACGTCCGGATCCGCGAGCAGCTCACGGTGCTGCGCTCGCAGGTGCAGCACCAGGAGTGAACCCGGCCTGAGCCCGGGCGACTCCCAGGTGAGCTCGTCGGCCCGACGAGTCGGCTCAAGTCGGGCGCCGTGGCGGCCGATCACGTCAGGGTGACCGAGGAGCCCCAGCACCAGCCGCAGTCCGTCATCCCCCTGCTGCACGCCCTGGCGAGCAGCACGGGCTCCGACCTGCACTGCAAGGTCGGTTCGGCCCCCCGCCTGCGGGTCGACGGCCGGCTGCGGCGCCTGCAGGTGCCGGACCTGCGCCCGGTGGACACCGAGTACATGGTGGCCGAGGTGATCCCGCCCGAGTTGGTCGACCGGTTCGCGGAGACCAACGAGGCGGACTTCGCGTACTCCCTCTCCGGCGTCGGGCGCTTCCGTGTGAACGCCTTCCGGGCGCGCGGCACCCTCGGCCTGGTCTTCCGCCGGGTGTCGATGGGTGCCCAGACGCTCGAGGACCTGCGGCTGCCCGAGATCCTGGGCGAGCTCGCGCTCGAGCCCCGTGGCCTGGTGCTGGTCACCGGCCCGACGGGCTCCGGCAAGACGACGACCCTCGCCTCCATGGTCGACCTCATCAACACGTACAAGGAGGTCAACGTCGTCACGATCGAGGACCCGATCGAGATCCTGCACAAGGACAAGAAGGCGATCGTCTCCCAGCGCGAGGTGGGCTACGACACGGCCGACTTCACCGTGGCGCTGCGCGCCGCGATGCGGCAGGACCCCGACGTGATCCTCGTGGGCGAGATGCGCGACGTCGAGACGGTCCGCGCGGCGCTCTCGGCGGCCGAGACCGGCCACCTGGTGCTCTCCACGCTGCACACGATCGACGCGCAGGAGACGATCAACCGCATCGTCGACTTCTTCCAGCCGCACGAGCAGAAGCAGATCCGTGGCGCGCTGGCGCAGTCCCTGCGCGGGATCGTCTCGCAGCGCCTGGTCCGGCGGGCGGACGGCACGGGCCGGGTGGCCGTCGTCGAGGTCCTGGTGAACACGGGCCGGACCGCCGAGGCGATCGTCGACCCGTTCACGAACCCGCCGCTCGAGGACCTGATCCGCGAGGGCGAGTACTACAAGATGCAGACCTTCGACCAGCACCTGTTCCAGCTCGTCCGCGACGGGGTCGTCACGTACGAGGACGCGTGCTCGGTCGCCTCGCGCCCGCAGGACCTCACGGTCGAGCTGCGCGGCGCCGGCGTCGTGCACTGACGCTCCCGGCGCTCCCCGGGGCACCCCGCGTCCCCGCCCGGACGCGGGGCTTGCCATGCCATTGATCGAGATATAACGTGTCTTGAGACGCGATATATCTCGAACCGGAGGCGACGATGGAGGGTGACAGCTGGGTCGTGGTCGGCCCGCAGATCATCGAGGTGGACGACGTGCGCGCCCTGCGGGTCGCGCTCGTCGGCGGGCGGGCCGACGTCGTCGGACGCGACGAGCCCGGGGCCCGCATCGAGGTGCACCGGGTGGACGGTCGGCCGCTGGAGGTGTCCCTCGTCGACGGCGAGCTGCGCGTCGGCTACACCTACACGCTGACCGTCTGGGAGAACTTCCTGGAAAAGCTCCGGACGATCTCGGCGCGCGACCGCGCCGACGTCCACATCGCCGTCCAGCGGGACGTCGCCGCGCGGCTCGGCACGGTCGAGGCCGAGGGCCTGCTGGCCGACGTCGTCGGCGACGCGCAGGTCGCGACCGTCTCGGGCAGCCTCGTGTCCGACGGGACGCGCGGCACGATGCGGGTCAACACGGTCTCGGGCGACGTCGTGGTGCGCAACCACACGGGCGACCTGAAGGCCAACGGCGTCTCGGGCTCCGTGACGGCGTCCGGGGCGTTCCCCCAGGTGTCGGTCACCACCGTCTCCGGGGCGGTGGCCCTCGACGTGACGCAGGCGGCCGCGATCCACGTCCAGACCGTCTCCGGGGACACGACCGTGCGCCTGCCGGAGGACGTCGGCGTCGCGGTGGCCGCTCGGTCGGTGTCCGGCAAGGTCGTCGTCGACGGCCACGCGCGCAGCGGCGGCGGCCCCGTCACCGGGGCGGTCGACGTCGTGACCGGCGACGGCACGTGCCGCCTCAAGGTCAGCTCCGTCTCCGGCCACCTCACGGTGCTGCGGTCGTCGGCACCCGGGAGCCACTGATGCCCGTCTTCGCCCACGGCCAGCTCCGCCTCTACCTCCTCGCGCTCCTGGAGTCGGGGCCGAAGCACGGGTACGAGCTCATCACCGCGCTCTCGGACCGCTTCGGCGGCACCTACCGCCCCAGCCCGGGGACGGTGTACCCGCGCCTCGCCCGCCTGGAGGAGGAGGGCCTGGTCACCCGCTCGGACGAGGGCCGCAAGGGCCTGTACGCGCTGACCGACGCAGGGCGCGCCGAGCTCGCCGCGCGCCGCGACGACCTGGCCGCCCTCGAGTCCGACCTGGCCGAGACGGTCCGCGACCTCGCCGCGCAGGTACGTGCCGAGGTGCGTGGCGCGATGGCGGGGCTGCGCGCCGACCTGGCGGCCGCCGCCCAGGAGGCCCGCGCCTCCGCCGGCCCCGCACAGCCCGGGCCGGACCGGCGGGCGGCGTCGCGCATGCGACGGGCCGAGGTGGAGGGGTTGCTCCAGCAGTTCCGCGACGAGCTGCGGGCCGACATCCGCCGGGCCGACGCCGTCGGCGAGGTCACCCAGCTCACCGTGGACACGGCCCGCACGGTCCTCGACTCTGCGCGCCGGGCGATCCGCGGCACGCTCGGCGGCCTGTGAGGCGGCCGGCGGTCGGCCCGCGGGTCGCACTCCACCCGGTGGATCGCTAACACCGCTCCCATCGCCGTCCGATCAGGAGGGGGACGGCGCGACCGCTCGCGCCGCCCGGGAGAGACACCATGGCAGACGGCGACGTCCGGCGGTGGGTCGGGGTGGGCCACAGTGCCGACCCCGACGCGGCCGCCGCAGGCGCGGCGGCCGCCCGCGACGCGCTGCGCGGGGCGGAGCCGCGCCTCGTCGTCGTGCTCGCGGCCATCACGTACGACCTGCCGGCGCTCGTGGCCGGGGTCCGGGCAGTCACCGGCGACACGCCCCTCGTC
>JAEWYD010000084.1 GCA_023462275.1 Actinomycetes bacterium | reverse complement strand
CGACGGCGCGCAGTGGGCGCCCGGCGCGACGTCGGCGGAGACGGTGCTGGGTGCCCGCCTGTGGCGGGACGGCGCGGAGCGGCCACCCGCCGTCTGGGGCCTCTCGCACCCGCACGGCGCCTGGCTGCACTGGCACGGGCGCTGACCGGCCCGAGCCCGGGCGCGCCCGGTCGACGCAGGGCGCGTCGTCGGTGGGTGCGATCATCGGCGCGGCGGACATCCCGCCACACGGCCGGTTCCCTGCACCGGCCGACCAGGAGGATGAGGCCCGCGTGACCGTGCTCGACCCAGACCCCCAGGACGTGCTGCGGACCGTCTTCGGGTACGACGCGTTCCGCGGCGACCAGGCGGCGGTGATCGACGCCGTCGTCGCCGGCCGGGACGCCCTCGTCCTCATGCCGACGGGCGGCGGGAAGTCGCTCTGCTACCAGGTGCCGGCCCTGGTGCGGCCGGGGACGGGCGTGGTCGTCTCGCCGCTGATCGCGCTGATGGCCGACCAGGTGGGCGCGCTCGACGTCGCGGGGGTGCGCGCCGGGTTCCTGAACTCCACGCAGTCCGCCGCGGAGCGCGCCCAGGTCGAGGCCGCCTACCTCGCGGGCGAGCTGGACCTGCTCTACCTCGCGCCCGAGCGCCTGGGCGTGGAGTCGACGCTGCGCTTGCTCGACGCCGGCCGGATCGCGTTGTTCGCGATCGACGAGGCCCACTGCGTGTCCCAGTGGGGGCACGACTTCCGGCCCGACTACCTGCGCCTGTCGGTGCTCGGCGAGCGCTGGCCCGACGTCCCCCGGATCGCGCTCACCGCGACGGCGACCAGGGCGACCGCTGCCGAGATCGTCGAGCGCCTCGGGCTGCACGACGCCGACGTGTTCACCGCGAGCTTCGACCGGCCGAACATCACCTACCGGATCGTCGGCAAGGCGAACCCGCGCGCCCAGCTGCTCGACTTCCTGCGCACCGAGCACCCCGGCGACGCCGGGATCGTGTACTGCCTCTCGCGGGCCTCGGTGGAGCAGACGGCGGAGCACCTCATCGCGCAGGGCATCACGGCACTTCCGTACCACGCGGGGCTGCCGGCCTCGGTCCGGGCCGAGAACCAGGCCCGGTTCCTGCGGGAGGACGGCGTCGTGATGGTGGCGACGATCGCCTTCGGCATGGGCATCGACAAGCCCGACGTGCGGTTCGTGGCCCACCTGGACCTGCCCAAGTCCGTCGAGGGCTACTACCAGGAGACCGGCCGCGCCGGTCGTGACGGCCTGCCCGCCACCGCCTGGATGGCCTACGGGCTCGCCGACGTCGTCCAGCAGCGCGCTCTGATCAACAGCTCGGAGGGCGACCTCGCCCACAGGCAGCGCATGGGCGCGAACCTCGACGCGATGCTCGCACTGTGCGAGACGGTCACCTGCCGGCGCCAGCAGCTGCTGCGGTACTTCGGCGAGGAGACGGGGCCGTGCGGCAACTGCGACACGTGCGCGACGCCGCCGGAGTCGTTCGACGGGACCATCCCGGCGCAGAAGTTCCTGTCCGCCGTCGTGCGGCTCGCCCAGCGGCGACAGCGGTACGGGGCGGGCCACATCATCGACATCCTGACGGGCAAGCGGACCGAGCGCGTGCTCGCCCTCGGGCACACCGAGCTGTCGGTGTTCGGGGTCGGCGAGGACCTCGGCGCCGCGCAGTGGCGGGCGGTCGTGCGCCAGCTCCTGGCCCAGGGCCTGCTCCAGGTCGACGCCGGCGGGCACGGCACCCTGGCGCTCACGCCGGCCGCGACGCCGGTCCTGCGCGGGGAGGTCACCGTGCCGATGCGCCGCGACGTCACGGCCGCGAAGCCACGCGCGACCGCGAAGCGGCGCGCCGAGGAGGCCGCCCTGGACCCCGACGCCGCCCACCGGATGACGGCGCTGCGGGCCTGGCGCACGGCGACCGCGAAGGCCGCCGGCGTGCCGCCGTACGTGGTGTTCTCCGACGCCACGCTCCGCGCCGTCGCCCAGGCGGACCCCACGGCCCTCGACGACCTGCTGGGCATCAGCGGCATCGGGCTCGTCAAGCGCGACCGCTACGGCGAGGAGCTGCTCGCAGCGCTGGCCGCTGCCCGGGGCGCGTCCGCCTGACCGCCGCCAGGGTCAGCGGTCGGCTGACGTCGGCCGCGGGTCGGGCGAGCCGGGCGAGCCGGGCGAGCCGGCGGCTGCAGCCGCCTCGGACTCCGCCGACTCCCGCACGTGGGCGAGCATCCGGCGCAGGGCCCCGAGCTCGTCAGGCGCTAGCCCGAACGCCCGTCCGATGTGCGCGGAGACGTCCGCGAGCTCGCCCTCGAGCGCACGACCGGCGTCGGTCAAGGTGATCGCGACGGTCCGCTCGTCGTCCGGGCGTCGGCGGCGCTCGACGAGACCGCGCGCCTCGAGCCGCTTGAGCAGGGGCGACATCGTCCCGTAGTCGAGGTCGACCTCGGCAAGGATCTCGCCCACGGTCGCGGACTGCCGGCACCAGAGCACCCGGAGCACCAGGTACTGCGGGTACGTCAGCCCGACCGGCTCGAGCAGCTGCCGGTACACGCCGGTGACGGCGCGGTGCGCCGCGTAGAGGTCGAAGCAGGCCATGCCGTCGAGAGGGGACGGGCCGGCGTCGTCGGCCGGGGCCGCGCTCGCCCGGGGGACGGCGAGACGTCGTGCTGTCATGGCACCAGCGTACGCCGACACATCGCGTTCGTTCTCTTGGTGTGCGTTGTTCATGTCCACCGTGTTGACGTGGCCGATTCCATCGTGCACGATGTTTTTACACGGCCTCGCCGGGGCCAAGCACCTCAGGAGCGCGACATGGGCACGATCACCGTCGGAACCGAGAACTCCACCGACATCGAGCTGTACTACGAGGACCACGGCACCGGGCAGCCCGTCGTCCTCATCCACGGCTACCCCCTGGATGGCAGCTCGTGGGAGAAGCAGTCCGCCGCCCTCCTCGAGGCGGGCTACCGGGTCATCACCTACGACCGCCGGGGCTTCGGCCGCTCGAGCAAGGTCACGACCGGCTACGACTACGACACCTTCGCCGCCGACCTCGACACGCTGCTGACGACCCTCGACCTGCGCGACGTCGTCCTCGTCGGGTTCTCGATGGGCACCGGCGAGGTCGGCCGCTACCTGGGGACCTACGGGTCCGAGCGGGTGGCCAAGGCGGCGTTCCTCGGCGTCCTCGAGCCGTTCCTGCTGCAGACCGACGACAACCCGACCGGCGTCCCCCAGAGCGTGTTCGACGAGATCGCGACGAACGCGCGCGGCGACCGGTTCGCCTGGTTCGACGCGTTCTTCGCGAACTTCTTCAACCTGGACGAGACGCTCGGCTCGCGGATCAGCGAGGCGGCGGTCCGCGGCGCCTGGCAGGTCGCCGCCGGGTCCGCGCCCGTGGCGGCCTACGCCGTCGTGCCGACGTGGCTCACGGACTTCCGCGCCGACGTCGCGAAGGTCGACGTCCCCGCGCTCATCCTGCACGGCACGGCCGACCGCATCCTCCCCATCGACGCGACGGCGCGGCCCTTCCACGCCCTCCTGCCCGAGGCCACCTACGTCGAGGTCGAGGGCGCTCCCCACGGACTGCTCTGGACGCACGCGGACGAGGTCAACGAGGCGCTGCTCGCGTTCGTCCGCTCCTGACGCGGCGCGCCGGCGTCGGCCGCCCGCTTGGGCCGCCGACGCCGGCGCCGCGCGTACGGTGGCCCACACGCGCTGCAGGGCCCACGTGGAACTTGCGGCCCCGCCGCGAAACCGCCCCTTCCCCCGAGATACGGCCCTAAACGATTTGGCGGTCGCCGGGGCATTCGCGCGCTCTTGTCCGATTTCCCTCCACGCTCCGAGACTGGCTCGGGCGTCGACGTCCGCGCTGGCACGGGCCGCGCGGGACGTCGGCGGACCAGCGGGCCAGGCCCGCGGCATCGGGGTCGACAGTTTCGACCGGTGCTCGACACGAGGGAGTGGAGGG
>JAEWYD010000083.1 GCA_023462275.1 Actinomycetes bacterium | reverse complement strand
GGTCGCGGCCGTCGGCACGGGCGCGGTCCTCGCCTTCCAGCGCGACACCACGGCCCCGGACCCGACCCCGACCACGACGACGGCGGCGCCCGCCGTCGTGCGGGCCGTGCCGGCACCGACGGAGGTCCAGGGCACCCTGACCTCGGGCGGTGTCGTCTTCACCTGGACGAACCCGGAGCCGCAGGACGGCGACGGGTACCTGTGGGCGCCGGTCGAGATGGGCGGCGAGCGACAGCGCGAGCGCATCGAGGTCCCGTCGGTGACCGTCCCGGCGACCGGTGACCGCGTGTGCGTGAACGTCTACGTGGTCCGCTCCGACGGGCGCGCGTCCGCACCGACCGAGGGGTGCGTCACCACATGATCGAGCTGACCGAGCAGCGCCGGCGGGCGCTGCGGCGGACGGCGTACGTCGTCGCCCCGGCCCTGCTGGCCACGCTCGCCGTCCTCCACCCGGGCGCGGCCGTGTCGCAGGTGGACCTCAACGACGGCACCGTGTGGCTGACGAGCTCCGCCCAGCTGCAGCTGGGTCGGTACAACCCCGCGATCGAGGAGCTGAACGCGGGCCTGATCGCCCAGTCGCAGCCGTTCGACGTCAAGCAGGACGGCATGGACGTCCTGCTGATCGAGAAGGGCCGCGTCGCGGTCATCGACCCGGCCAGCGTCACGCTCGGCGCCACGGCCGAGGTCCCGTACGGGGCCGAGGTCTCGATGGCCGGCGGCACGACGGCCGTGTCCCGGCCGACCGACGGCGCGGTGTTCGCCGCGCCGACGCAGGCCATCGGCGGGCTGCAGATCAAGGACGGCAAGCCCGCCGTCGCCCTGGGCAAGGGCGGCACCGCGGTCGTGGACCGCGACGGCGACGTGCTCGCCGTCGCGCCGGACGGCGCCATCCACCGCCTCGACGTGGGTGCCGACTCCGCCACCGACCACGACGCCGGCCACCTGGCGGCCGCGCCGCGCGGCGAGATCACGGGCATCACGGCGGTCGGCGGGCAGGTCGCGGTGCTCGCCGCCGGGCACCTGCTGACGCGGGACGCCGACGTCGACCTCAGCTCCTACGGCGACGAGCTCGTGCTGCAGCAGGCTGGTCCGGACGCCGACTCGGTCCTCGTCGCGAGCACGACGGCGTTGCTCGAGGTCCCGATGGACGGGGGCTCGCCGCGCGAGCTGACGAGCGGTGCCAGCGGCCGCCCGGCCGCGCCGGTGCGGGTCGCCGGGTGCGCACACGCCGCGTGGGCGTCGCCCGTCGGCGGCTACCTCATGGCGTGCCCGGGCGCGGACCCCCAGGTCGAGAACCTGACGAGCCTCGCGTCGAGCGACACCCTGGTCTTCCGCGTGAACCGCGACGTCGTCGTCCTCAACGACGCGGTGGGCGGCCGCGTGTGGCTCCCCATGAAGGACCCGGAGGTCCGCGAGCCGAACTGGACCGACATCGAGGAGAAGCCCGACAACACCGACGACGTCCAGCCGGACGACGCCGAGCCGTCGCCGCGCGACGTCGACGCCGAGTGCTCGGGGCAGGCGAACGCGCCCAGCGCGGAGGACGACGAGTACGGCGTCCGCGCCGGGCGGACGGCGCTGCTCACCCCGATCGAGAACGACGCGTCGTCCAGCTGCGGCGTCCTCGTGATCACGCAGGTCGAGGACTTCGACCCGGCCTTCGGCACGCTGGAGCCGGTGCTCGGCGGTCGGGCCCTCCAGCTCACGCCGGACCCGGCCGCCTCCGGCGGCACGTCGTTCCGGTACACGGTGTCCGACGGTCGTGGCGACACGGCGACGGCGACCGCCGAGGTGCGCGTCACCATCACGCCCGACGGCGTCAACGGCGCACCGACGCAGCCGCGCGCCGGGTCCACGGTGGTGGACCTCGGCGGCGTCGCCACCTACGACGTGCTGGGCGACTTCCACGACCCCGACGGCGACCCGCTTGTGCTGCTCGACGCCGTCGCCCAGGCGGGCGGCACGGCGCGCGCCCGCGGCGACGGCCAGGTGCGCTTCCAGTCCGACGGGGCCACCCTCGGGCGCCAGACGATCCTGCTCACCGTCAGCGACGGCACCGAGACGATGACCGGGCAGATGTTCGTGGACGTGCGGCCCGCGGGCAGCCTCCCGCCCGTCCTGGACCCGTTGCACGCGGTCGCCTACGTCGACGAGCCGGTCGATGTGGACCTCATGGCCGCGGTGCGGAGCCGGGGTCGCTCGGTCCCGCGCGTGGCGGGCGTCGACGAGGTCGTGGGCGTCACCATGGCGGCGGACCTGGCGGCCGGCACGGTCACCGTCACGTCCGGCACGCCCGGCACCTCGTTCCTGCGGTTCACGGTCGTGGCCGGCGCCCAGCAGGCGCAGGGCGTGGTGCGGCTCGACGTCAAGGAACGGCCGACGTCCCCGACGCCGCCCGTGCCGGTCATGGACATGGCGCTGCTCCCGCCCGGCGGGGAGACGACCATCGACCCGCTCGCCAACGACGCGGACTCCACCGGCGGCATCCTCGTGCTGCAGGGCGTCGACGTCCCGGCCGAGAGCGGGCTGCGCGCGGCCGTGCTGGACCACCGGCTGCTGCAGGTCAGCGCCGGCCAGACCCTGACCGGCCCGGTCACGCTGCACTACACCGTCTCCAACGGGACGGCCTCGGCCACCGGATCGGTGATCGTGCAGCCCGTGCCGCCGTCGGGCGCCCAGCAGGCGCCCGTCGTGCCCGACGTGGAGGCCACGGTGCGCACCGGCGGCGTCGTGACCATCCCGGTGCTCGCCAACGCGTACGACCCCGACGGCGACCCCCTGACTCTCGAGCGCGAGCTCACCGGCGCGCCCGGGCCCGGGCAGGGCCTGATGTTCGTGTCGGGCGACGTGCTCAGGTACCAGGCGCCGGACACGCCGACCGACGTCACGGTGACCTTCACCGTCTCGGACCCGGCGCTGAACAAGACCTCGGCCACCGTGAAGGTCGCCGTGCACGCGTCCGACCCCGAGTCGAAGGCGCCGCCGCACCCCACCGCGCTCACGGCTCGGGTGTACTCCGGCGAGGAGGTGGAGATCCCCGTCCCGTTGACCGGGATCGACGTCGACGGCGACGGCGTGCTCCTGCTCGGTGCCGACCAGGTGCCCACGAAGGGCCGCGTGCGCCTCGTCGACGCGACGACGCTCGCCTACGAGGCGTTCCCGGGGGAGTCCGGCACGGACACCTTCAGCTACGCCGTCGAGGACTGGACGGGTCGGCGGGCCGTGGCCACGGTCCGCGTCGGCATCGCGGAGCGGCCCTCCGGCGCCGCCCAGGTGATCACGCACGACGACGCCGTGTCGGTGCGCCCGGGGCAGACGGTCGACGTCCTGGTCCTCGACAACGACATCGACACCGGCGGCGGGTCGCTCACGCTGGACCCCGCGCTCGAGAAGGACGCCTCGATCGAGGCGTCCGTCGACGGCCCACGGGTGTCGGTGCACACCAAGGACCCGGGTCTCCTGCAGATCCTCTACACCGCGCGCAACGAGCGCGGCGGTCAGGACACCGGCCTGCTCGAGGTGACGGTCGACCCCAACGCGACGATCCTCCCGCCCGTCGCGAAGGACGTCGTCGTGCCGCCGGTCGACACGCTCAACGCCACGTCCGTCGAGGTGGACGTCCTCGCCAAGGCGGAGAACCCCAGCGGTCCGGTGACCGACCTGCAGGCGGACGTCGACGCCTCCGTCGCCGACGTCGCCGCCGTCACGCCGGACGGGCGCATCCGGGTCACCCTGGTGGACCACGCGCAGACCCTGCCGTTCCTCATCCGGAACACGGCCAAGGACGCGGAGGGGCTGAGCTCGTACGCGTTCATCTCGGTGCCCGCGCTCGGCGACTTCCCGCCGACGCTGCGCCCCGACGTCGACGACCTGACGGTGCTCTCCGGCACGACCCTGTCCATCAAGCTGGAGGAGCGCGTGCGGGTGGCCCCCGGCCGCACCGCCGTCGTCGACGACTGGTCGAGCGTCACCGCGACGAAGTCCGACGGCTCGCCGCTCATCACCGACCCCGAGCACCTGCAGTTCACACCGGAGCCGAACTACGCGGGCCCCGCGTCGATCTCCGCGCGCGTGAGCGACGGGCCCCTGGGCGACCCGACCACCCACACCCGCACCCTGACGTTCCCGATCACCGTGCTCGCGACCGAGGAGGTGCCGCCCACCTTCACGCCCTCGGTGCTGGACGTCGGCCCGGGCGACACCGCGCGCGTCGACCTGCGGGTGTTCACCGGGACCCCCGTCGCGACCGCGGACGGCACGGTCGACTACACCTACGCCGTGACCGGCACACCGCCCGGCTTCGTCGTGGACCTCAAGGGCACGGACCTCGTCGTCACGGCGGGCGACACGGTGCCGCGCGGCACGGTCGGCGGCATCCCGCTGACGATCGACTACGGCGGGGACAAGCCCATGCCGGCCCAGGTCGACGTGCGGGTCGTCGCCAGCACGCGGCCGAAGGCGCGTGTGCAGACGCACACCATCGCCGACGGCGTCGAGGGCCAGCCGGTGACCGTCCCCGTGCTCGACGGCGCGTTCAACCCCTTCCCGACGCCGCTGAAGGTCACCAGCGCGGTCGTCGAGACGCCGGCCTCCGGCACGGCCGACCTCGCGGGCGACCGGGTCACGGTGCGGCCGGACAAGGGCTTCATCGGGCAGATGATCACCCGGTACACGGTCGAGGACGCCACCGGGGACGCGGACCGCGTCGTCGAGGGCCGGATCGTCGTGTCCGTGCGCGGGGTGCCCGAGGCGCCGACGACGCCGGTCGTCAAGGAGGTCGGCGACCGCACGGTCCGCCTCGAGTGGGCGGCGCCCGTCGCGAACGGCGCGGAGATCGACTCCTACCGCGTGACTGCCGCCGGCGCCGGCGTCGTGGGCCAGTGCGCGGCGGTGACGGTCTGCACGGTCACCGGTCTCACCAACGACACGCCGTACCGGTTCACGGTGGCGGCGCACAACGCGGTCGGCTGGTCGGAGGAGAGCCCGGCGTCGGCCGAGGCCCGGCCCGACGTCGTGCCGCAGAAGCCCGCGCCCCCGACGCTGACGCGGGGCGACGGCCGGCTCGGCGTCTCCTGGGCGCCGCCGACCAACACCGGTTCCCAGCTGCAGAAGTACGTCGTCCAGCTGAGCAGCGGGCAGACCGCGACCACCGGCGGCAGCGTCACGACGTCGGAGTTCCGCAACCTGTCCAACGGCACGGAGTACCGGGCCATGGTGTGCGCCTACAACAAGGCGTCGCAGGACCCGGGCTCGTGCTCGGACTGGTCGCAGCCGGTGATCCCCGCCGGTCGTCCCGGCGAGCCCACGAACCTCGACGCCGACGTCATGCTGGCCCGCTCCGACGGCCGCATCGACGTCACCGCGCGGTGGGGCGACGCCTTCGCCAACGGCGCACCGATCGACTACTACGAGGTGCGCCTCGACGGCGGCGCGCCGATCCAGGTGACCGGGCTGAGCTACACCATCGCCGGGGCGGAGCCGGGGCACCGCTACACGATCGGGGTCCGGGCGCACAACGACGTCGGCGTGAGCGGCGAGGTGACGACCGTCGGCCAGGCCGTGGCCGTCCCCGGCGACTCCACCGAGCTGTCCGCGCAGGTCCAGGACCGCCGCGAGTTCGGCAACGGCGGGGTCGCGCTCTCCTGGCGCGCGCCCGCCAACACGGGCGGTGACGGCGTCCAGATCGACCACTACGAGATCCTCCGCGAGGACAAGAGCGTGCTGATCTCCTGGGTGCCGCCGAACAAGACCCAGGTCACGATCGACGGGCTCCCCGGCGGGCAGCAGGTCCAGTACTTCGTGCGGGCCGTGAACAGGGTGAAGGGCCAGCTGGGCTACGGCAACGCCGTGCCGTTCCCCGCCGCGATCCCGCTCACCGGTCCCGGCATGCCCCGCGACATCCGGTGGAACCAGGTCGACGGCGAGAACTCCGGCACCTTCAGCTGGGCGGCGGCGCCCGACGGCGGCTCGGCCATCACGCAGTACCACTACACGGTGCGGCGGTGGGGCCAGGTGATCGCCGGCGGCGACACGGCACCGGGCTCCCTGGTGACGTCGTCGATCGACGTGAAGGGCCCCAACCAGGAGCTCACGATCCAGGTCTGGGCGAGCAACGACGTCCGCAACGACGGCCAGACCGCCACGTACAGCGTGACGCCCACCCACAAGTCCGCCGACCCCACCCCCACCCCGACCCCGACCTCGGGCAGCGGGAGCAACGGCCTGTCCAGCACCATGAGGAGACCCCAGTGACCATCACCCCGGAGCAGACGACCTGGTTCGCGGAGACCTTCGAGGTCCTCGTGGCCAACGTCGGGCAGGCGCTGCTGGGCAAGGCGCATGTCGTCCGCCTCGCTCTGACGTGCATGCTGGCCGAGGGCCACCTACTCCTCGAGGACGCCCCCGGCACGGGCAAGACGTCGCTCGCCAAGGCGATCGCCGCCACGGTCCAGGGCACCCACTCGCGCATCCAGTTCACGCCCGACCTGCTGCCCTCGGACGTCACCGGCGTGACCATCTACGACCAGTCGACCGGCCACTTCCAGTTCCACCCCGGCCCGGTCTTCGCGTCCGTCGTGCTCGCGGACGAGATCAACCGCGCCTCGCCGAAGACGCAGTCGGCCCTGCTGGAGGTCATGGAGGAGAACCGCGTCACGGTGGACACGACGTCGCACCACGTCGGCCGGCCGTTCATGGTCATCGCCACCCAGAACCCGATCGAGCAGGCGGGCACGTACCGCCTGCCCGAGGCGCAGCTCGACCGCTTCCTCATGAAGACCTCGCTCGGCTACCCGGACCGCGAGTCCACGGTCGAGATCCTGTCGGGTGCCGCGGACCGCGACCGGACGACGCGGCTCCAGGCGAAGATCACGACCAACGCCGTCGCGGAGATGGCGGCACTGGCGGACACCGTGCACACGGACGCGGCCGTGCTCGACTACGTCGCCGCGCTCGTCGAGGCCACGCGGTCCGACCCGCGCACCGCCATCGGCGTCAGCGTCCGTGGCGCGCTCGCGCTCGTCCGGTGCGCCAAGGTGTGGGCGGCGTCGCAGGGACGTGGGTACGTCATCCCGGACGACGTGAAGCTGCTCGCCGAGCCCGTGCTGGCCCACCGCGTGATCATGGAAACCGAGGCCGAGTTCTCCGGCATCACGCCCGCCCAGGTCATCTCCTCGGTCCTCACGGCCACCGTCCCGCCGACCGCGCGGAGCTGAGCGGCGGCATGCGGGTGGTCAGGGCTGTGCTGGGTCGCGTGCGGGCGCTCTCGCGCGCCCTCGCGCGGGTTCTCGCGCGCCTGCCGCTCTCCGGGCTCGGGGCGCTGGTCCTCGCGCTCGCGGTGGTCCTCGGCCTGGCGGCCCGCCGCCTCGGCTGGGTGGAGCTGGCCGTCCCGGCCGCCGCGCTCGCCGGCGCGGTCGTGGCGGGCGCCGTGCTCGCCGTCGGCCGCTCGACGTATGAGATGGAGCTCGACATGTCTGACCAGCGGGTGACGGTCGGGGACCGCGCCGTCGGCCGGATCGTCGTGCGCAACACCTCGCGCCACCGCCTGCTGCCCGCGCACATCGAGCTCCCGGTGGGCAAGGGCTCCGCCGACTTCCCGCTGCCCTCGCTCGGCCCGCAGGGCGCCCACGAGGAGGTCTTCGCCATCCCGACGACGCGCCGCGCCGTCGTCATGGTCGGCCCCGTCCGGTCCGTGCGCGGCGACCCCCTCGGGCTCGTCCGCCGCCGCCTCCGGTGGACCGACGGCGTCGAGCTCTTCGTGCACCCGCGGCTGGTCAGCCTGGACGGTGCCGCGTCCGGCGTCCTGAAGGACCTCGAGGGCCAGGCGACCCGCGTGATCTCGGACTCCGACCTGTCGTTCCACGCGCTGCGCGACTACGTGGCCGGCGACGACCGCCGGCACATCCACTGGCGCTCGACCGCCCGCACGGGCCGCCTCATGGTGCGCCAGTTCGAGGACACGCGTCGTACCCACACGGCCATCGCGCTGGCCACGGACCCGTCGGACTACGCCGACGCGGACGAGTTCGAGGTGGCTGTCGCCGCGGCGTCGTCGATCGCCGTGCAGGCGATCCGGGACGAGCGGGAGCTGTCGCTCCTGGCCGGCTCCGGCGCGCTGCGCGTGGAGACGCCGGGGCGCATGCTGGACGACGTCGCGCGCATCGAGGCAGCCGACGCCGCGGCGGGCGTGGTCGGCCACGACGGCGCCTCGCTGGGCCGCTGGGTGGCGCGCGAGGTGCCGGGTGCCACGGTGGCGATCCTCATCACGGGGTCCGTGCCCGAGCCGACCGTCCTGCAGGCGGCGGCGGCGCCCCTGCCCGCGGGCGTGCGCGTCCTCGTCCTCACCGTCGACCGCGAGAGCGACGGCGCCGTCGCGACCCACGAGCACCTGTCCCTCGCGAGCATCGGGTCGCTCGTCGACCTCCCGCGCGTGCTCCGCCGGGTGGCGGTCGGATGAGCGCCGCGACGTCCCGCCGGCGCCCCCGCGCGCAGGACCGGCGACCGGTGGCGGTCGACGCCGTCGTGCTCGGCGCCGCCGTCCTGGTCGCGCTGCTGCCGCTCGTGCCCGTGTACGGGACGCGACCCCTCCTGCCCGCCGCGGTCGGCGGCGTCCTGCTCGGGGCCGGCGTCACCGCCGTGGGCGCCCGGCGACGCTGGAACGCGGGCATCACCGCCGGCGCGCTGCTCCTCGCCGCGCTCCTGCTCGGGCCGGTCCTGGCCATGCCGCTCCTGGCGAGCGCCGGCGTCCTGCCGAACGCGGACACGGTGACGGGTCTGCTCGGCGGGCTCGTGAGCGTCTGGAAGGAGGTGCTGACGCTCGACCCGGAGCTCGGCGCCGCCGCGGACGTCCTGCTCGCGCCCTTCGCGCTGGGCCTGCTGACCACGGCGGCCGCCGTGGGGATCGCGACCCGGTCCGAGCGTCGCACCGGCGCGTGGGCCGCGCTGCTGCCCGTGCTCGCGCTCGGCGTGAGCGTGCTGCTGGGCACGGCCTCGACCGTGGCCCCGGGTCCGGCCGGCGTGGCGCTCGCCCTCCTGCTCCTCCCGTGGGTGGCCTGGCACCGGGGCACGCTG
>JAEWYD010000082.1 GCA_023462275.1 Actinomycetes bacterium | reverse complement strand
GTCCTGACCCTAGAGGCGAGCTCCACCCGCTCAGCGTGGCACGGCGGCCGGCTCCCGCGCGGGGCGGGCCGCCGGGGCCGCGGCGCCGGACGCCGTCGTCGTCGTCACCGGCGCGGGCACCGGCCCGGGCTGCTCGAGGTCGAGACGCCAGGGCACGCTCGTCACCATGACGCCCGGCTGGAACAGGAGCCGCGCCTTGAGCCGCAGGGCCGTCTGGTTGTGCAGCAGGTGCTCCCACCAGCGGTCCAGCACGAACTCCGGCACGTACACGGCGACGACGTCGCGCGGGCCCTCGCGGCGCAGGTCCGCGATGTGCTCGAGCACCGGCCGGGTGATGTCGCGGAACGGCGAGTCGAGCGCCGTCAGCGGCACGGGCACCCGGCGCTCGTCCCACTGCGCCATGAGGCGGGCCGTGTCCTCGGCGTCCGTGCGCACGGTCAGCGCGGCGAGCGTCGACGGGCGGGTCGCCCGCGCGTACGCCAGGGCCCGCAGCGTGGGGGCGTTGAGGCGGGACACGAGGACGAGCGCGTGGACGCGGCTCGGCAGCGGGACGCCGTCGGGCGTGGGCGCGAGCACGCGGTCGACGCGGTCGTAGTGGCGCCGGACGCCGAGCATCGCGGCGAACAGCACCGGCATGGCGACGACGACGATCCACGCGCCGTGCGTGAACTTGGCCGCCAGCGCCACGACCAGCACGACCGACGTCAGGACGGCGCCGACGGCGTTGATGGCGCGCGACCGGAGGATGCGGGCCACGTCGCCGCTCGCCGCGACGTTGAGCTCCCGGCCCCAGTGCCGCACCATGCCCGCCTGGCTGAGCGTGAACGAGACGAACACCCCGACGATGTACAGCTGCATGAGCCGGGTGCTGCTCGCCTGGAACGCGACGATCATCCCCGCGGCGGCACCGGCGAGGATCAGGATGCCGTTGCTGAACACGAGCCGGTCGCCGCGGCGGGACAGTTGGCGGGGCATGAAGCCGTCGTGGCCGAGGATGGACGCCAGGATCGGGAAGCCGTTGTACGCGGTGTTCGCGGCGAGCACGAGGACGAGCGTCGTGAACCCCTGGACGACGAAGAACATCGGGCTGCCGACGCCGAACACGGCGCCGCCGATCTGCGCGATGACGGTGCGCTGGGTGTAGCCCTCGGGCGCGCCGACGAGGTGCGTCACGTCCTCCGCGACGTGCACCCGGGACGCCATCGCCAGCACCGTGATGCCGACGAACATGGTGACGGTCAGGGTGCCCATGATCGCCAGGGTCGCCGCCGCGTTGCGGCTCTTGGGCCGCCGGAAGCTCGGGACACCGTTGCTCACGGCCTCCACGCCGGTGAGCGCCGTGCACCCGGACGCGAACGCGCGCAGGACGACGAAGAGGAGGGCGGCGCCCGCCAGGCCGTCCGTCGGTGCGGCGATCGACAGGTGCGCGGACTCGGCGACGAGCGTGCCGCCCGTGGCCAGACGCAGCAGCCCGGCGCCGATCATGAGGAAGACGGTGACGACGAACCCGTAGGTCGGCACGGCGAACGCGCGCCCGGACTCCTTCACCCCGCGCAGGTTGATCACGGTCAGCACGGCCACGATGGCGAGCGAGAGCTGGACGACGTGCGGCGCCAGCGACGGCACCGCCGAGACGAGGTTCGCGACGCCGGCCGACACCGAGACGGCGACGGTCATCACGTAGTCGACGAGGAGCGCGGCGGCCGCGACGAGGGACGCGTTGCGGCCGAGGTTGGCCTTGCTGACGGCGTAGGCGCCGCCGCCGCTCGGGTACGCGTGGCAGGTCTGCCGGTAGGACGCCACGACCACCAGCAGCACGACGACGACGCACGCGGCGAGCCACGGCGTCAGGTGCACCAGCGCCAGCCCGCCGGCGGAGAGCACGAGCAGGATCTCCTCCGTCGCGTACGCGTTGGAGGACAGCGGGTCGGAGCAGAAGACCGGCAGCGCGAGCCGCTTCGGCAGCAGGGTCTCGCCCATGCGGGCCGAGCTCAGCGGCCGCCCGACGAGCAGCCGCTTGGACACGTGGATCGTCGACACGGTCCCAGCCCACACCCGCGTAGTCGGGCCGGAGCCGGGCATTGACGCGTCCTTGATGCGAGCCCGGCGAGCCTTGACGCCGCCTTGCCGGGCGCAGACCTCACCCGCACAGCGCACGTCGGATGTCTCACACGGCAGGCCCGCCCGTCGATCCAAGCGGTGACACGGAACGTGCGAAATGCCATGGAGGGCGATGTGGACGGCTTGGACGAGATCGTTCGGGAGTTCCTCGTCGAGAGCCATGACAACCTCGACCAGCTCGACCTGGACCTGGTGGCCCTCGAGAAGGACCCGACGTCGCGGGACCTGCTGAGCAGCGTCTTCCGCACGATCCACACGATCAAGGGCACGAGCGGCTTCCTCGCCTTCGGCAACCTCGAGCGCCTCACGCACGCCGGCGAGAGCCTGCTGGTCGAGCTGCGCGACGGCAAGCGCGCGATGGACGGCCCGACGGCGGACGTCCTGCTGCGCATGGTCGACACCGTGCGCGCGATCCTCACGGCGATCGAGGCGTCGGGCGGCGAGGGCGACGTCCAGATCGACGACGTCGTCGGCCAGCTCCAGGCGGTCCTCAACGACCGGCCCGCGCCGAAGCGCAAGATCCGCAGGACCGCCGCTCCCGAGGCCCCGGCCGCGGCTGCGGCGCCGGAGCCCGAGCCCGTCGCCGAGGCGGCCGCCGCCGTCGTGCCCGAGACCGCGGCCGACGTCGCCCCCGCCACCGTGGCGGAGCCCGTGCCCGACCTCGTCCCCGCGCTCGTCGCCGCGGAGGAGGAGGAGTGGGCGCCGGTCATGGCGGTCGAGCCGCTCGCCAAGCCCGCGCGCAACGGCTCCGCGGTCGAGCCGCCCGTCCCGACCCCGACGCCCGGCCTCGCCGCGGTGCCCGAGCCGCGGCGCCCCGAGCCGCCCGCCGCGCACGACGACGAGGAGCAGGAGCGCACGAGCCTCGCCTCCGCGATCAGCCGCTCGCGCGGTGCCGCCGACGCGTCGATCCGCGTCGACGTCGAACTGCTCGACGCCCTGATGCGCCAGGTCAGCGAGCTGGTGCTGGCCCGCAACTCGATCGCCCGCCTCGCGGAGGGCGACCAGGCCGGCCTCGAGCTGGCCCGCGCCTCCCAGCGTCTCAGCCTCATCGCCTCCGAGCTGCAGGAGGGCGTCATGAAGACGCGCATGCAGCCCATCGAGCAGGTGTGGCAGAAGGTGCCGCGCATGGTCCGCGACCTCGCGGCGGCGTGCGGCCGGCAGGTGACGCTCGACATGGTCGGCGGCGACACCGAGCTCGACCGGAGCCTCCTCGACGCGATCAAGGACCCGCTGACCCACCTCATCCGCAACGCCGTCGACCACGGCATCGAGGACCCCGACGTCCGCGTCGCGGCGGGCAAGCCCGCGGCCGGCACCCTGAAGCTGCAGGCGTTCCACGCCGGCGGCCAGGTGGTGGTCGAGGTGAGCGACGACGGCGCCGGCATCGACACCGACAAGGTCGCGGCGACGGCCGTGAAGCGCGGCCTGCGGACCGCGGAGCAGACCGCGGCGATGAGCCCGGCCGAGCTCTGCCAGCTGCTCTTCCTGCCCGGCTTCTCGACGGCTGAGGCGGTCACCAACGTGTCCGGCCGCGGCGTCGGCATGGACGTCGTGCGCACGAAGATCGAGGGCATCGGCGGGACCGTCGACGTCGAGTCGGCCATCGGCCGCGGCACCACGTGGCGGCTGCGCATCCCCCTGACGCTGGCGATCCTGCCCGCGCTGACGGTCGAGTGCGCCGGCAACCTCTACGAGATCCCGCAGGTCAGCCTGCTCGAGCTCGTGGCGCTCGGCGGCCAGGACGGCGAGATCGAGCACGTCCGCTCGGCACAGGTCTACCGCCTGCGCGGTGAGCTGCTGCCCCTGGTGGACCTGCGCGAGGTCTTCCAGGCCGAGCCCCGGCCGGACGGCCAGTCCCCCGTCATCGCCGTGCTGCAGGCGGACACCCGCAGGTTCGGCCTGCTCGTCGACCGCGTCCTCAACACCGAGGAGATCGTGGTCAAGCCGCTGTCGGCGCACCTCAAGGCGATCGGCCTGTACGCCGGGGCCACGCTCCTCGGTGACGGCCGGGTCGCGCTGATCGTCGACGTGCCGGCGATCGCCCGGCGCGCCATGCCCGAGGCGTCGGGCGACGTCGACCGGGCCGCCGTCGTCGAGGAGACGGTCCGCCGCGAGACCGACCAGGTGCTCGTCGCCGGCGTCGACGGCCACCGCGTCGCGATCCCGCTGGCGGCGGTCACGCGGCTCGAGAAGCTCCCCGCGCAGATCGTCGAGAACGTCGGCGGTCGCGAGGTGGTGCAGTACCGCGGCGCCATCACCCCGCTGGTGCGGCTCGACCGCCTGCTCGGCGGCGGCAGCTACCGCGAGGACGAGGAGCTCACCGTCGTCGTCTCGACGCGCGGCGCCCGCAGCGTCGCGATCGTCGTCGACCAGATCGTCGACATCGTGGACGACGACGCCGAGCAGCACAGCGACGTCGGCGAGGGCGGCGGCCTGATCGGCTCGACGGTGCTCAAGGACCACGTCACCGAGCTGCTCGACGTGCGCGCCGCCGTCATGGCCGCGGACCCGCTCTTCTACGCCGAGGCCGACGACGCCTCGCTCGACCTCGACCTCGTGGGGGTGTGACCCATGCGTCAGCTCGCGACCTTCGTGCTCGACGGCGCCCGGTACGGCATCGACGTGCTCCGGGTGCAGGAGGCCCTGCGGCCGCAGGAGCGCACCCCGGTGCCGCTCGCGCCCGCCGGGACCGCCGGCCTGGTCAACCTGCGCGGCCAGGTGGTGCTCACGTTCGACCTGCGCACCCGGCTCGGCCTGGCGCCGCTCGCCGACGACGCCGAGCCGATGATGCTGGTCGTCCGGCTCGGCGACGAGCCGGTGAGCCTGCTCGTGGACGAGATCGGCGACGTCCTCGAC
>JAEWYD010000081.1 GCA_023462275.1 Actinomycetes bacterium | reverse complement strand
GAACTCCACCGACGACCACAGCTCGCCGCACGCGCCCGAGGGCAGCGCGCCGCGCCCGCCGAGCAGGGTCGCGGTCGCGAGCGTCCCGGCGCCGCGGACGGTCGCGGTCAGGGCGAGCTCGTCGGGCGCGCAGCGCAGCCGCACCTCCTTGGCGTCCCACGCCGGCGTCGGCGCGGCGAGCGTCACGTCGACCGTGCCGTCCGCGGCGGGCCCCGTCACCACCGGCTCGCCGACGCCGTGGCTCTCGTCGCGCACGTCGGTGCGGTCGAGCGAGGCCAGCAGGCTGAGCTGGGACCAGATGTGGCCGTCGGGGTCGGCCAGGACGGCGCGCGGCGGGTTCGCGCGGACCTCCAGCACGTAGGCGGACGCGACGACCCGGACCGCGCCCGGCCGGCGCTCGACGCGCACGCTCACCCCTGGCCCCCCGGCGTCGCCGTCGACCCGCGGACCTGCGCTGCGTCGTCGGGCAGCGCGTTCGCACCGGCCACGGCCGCGTACCAGCGTCCTGAGTCCTTCACGATGCGCCGCCCCGTCGGGTAGTCGACGTGCACCAGCCCGAAGCGCGACCGGTACCCGAGCGCCCACTCGAAGTTGTCCAGCAGCGACCAGTGCAGGTAGCCGCGCACGTCCGCCCCGGCCCCGACGGCGTCGTGCAGCGCCGCCAGGTGGTCGCGCAGGAAGTCGGTGCGCCGGACGTCGGGGACCGTGCCGTCGGGCACGGGGCCGTCGCCGTAGACGCCGCCGTTCTCGGTCACCAGCAGCGGCAGGTTGCACTCGCGGTGCAGCCGGACCAGCAGGTCCCGCAGCGCGCCGGGCACCACCTCCCAGCCCTCGTCGGTGCGGCGGGCCTCCCCCGGGGGCGGCACCACACGCCACGGGAACGGCTGCCCGGCGGCCGGGTCCGGCTCGGCGGCCGCCATGATCCGGCGCGTGTAGTAGTTGACGCCGATCCAGTCGGCGCGCCCGATCGCCGCCTCGTCGCCGTCGCGCACGACGTCGTCCACCGCGCCCGGGTGCCCCGCCGCGGCGAGCGCCCGCACCCAGTGCCCGCGGGCGTCCGCCGGGTAGCCGCGACCCGCGAGCGCGTCGAGGAACCAGCGGTTCACGTAGCCGTCGGAGGCATGCGCGGCGGCGCGGTCGGCCTCGTCGTCCGACGCCGGGTCGCAGGGGAACAGGCTGAGCGCGACGCCCACGTGCGCGTCGGGCGCGTACGCACGCAGCGCCGCCGCCGCGGCCCCGTGGCCGAGCAGCTGGTGGTGCGCGGCCGCGAAGGACGCGCGCAGCTCGGCGACGCCGGGCGCGTGCAGGCCCTTCTGGTAGCCCAGGACGGCGACGACCCACGGCTCGTTCTGGGTGACCCACCAGGTCACGCGGTCGCCCAGCCGCGCCCCCACGGCGTCGGCGTACTCGGCGAACGCGGCGACGCTGGCGCGGCCCGCCCAGCCGCCGTCGGCCATCAGCGCCTGCGGCATGTCCCAGTGGTTGAGCGTGACCACCGGCGCGACGCCGCGCTCGAGCAGCGCGTCCACCAGGCGCTCGTAGTGGTCCAGGGCCAGGGGCTCCACCCGCCCGACGCCGTCCGGCAGCACGCGCGACCAGCCGACGGAGAAGCGGTAGGCGCCCAGCCCGAGCTCGGCGACCAGGTCGACGTCGTCGCGCCAGCGGCGGTAGGAGTCGCACGCGATGCGCGCGTCGACGCCACCCTCGACCGCCCCGGGCCGGGCGACGAACGCGTCCCACACCGACTCCCCGCGGCCGTCCGCGGTCAGGCTGCCCTCCACCTGGTACGCCGACGTCCCCGCACCCCAGAGGAACCCGGCCGGGAACGCGCGCGACCCCCCGCCGCTCATCCCGCAGGCTCGCCCGCGATCGGGCGGCCGACGACCAGCGCCGCCCGCAGCCCCTCGGGCAGCCCGAGGAAGTCGCGGTCCGGCTGCGCGCCGACCGCGTCGAGCACCGTGCTGAAGAAGCACCGGGCCGCGGCGGCCAGCACCACCGAGAGGATCTCGTCGTCGGCCATGCCGTGCGCCCGCAGCGGGGCCAGGTCGTCCTCCGTCATGTCGGCGGCGCCGGCGGCGACCGCGTCCGCGAGCGTCATGACGGCGCGGTCGCGGGCGGAGAGCTGGTCCGTCGGCTCGTCCAGGACGGCGCAGCGCAGCCCCCCCTCGTCGAGCAGCCCGCGCTGCACCAGCACCTGACCGTGCGCGAGGCAGCAGTAGCTCGAGCGCAGCCGGCGGGCGGCCGCCACCGTCGCGAGCTCGTACGTGCGCAGGTCCATCGACGCCTTCACGGCGCCGTTCAGCTGGGCCCAGGCCGCGTAGACGGCGGGCCGGTGCGCGAAGACCTGGGTGTACCCGCGGACGAAGCCGAGGGCCTCCCGGTCGGCGTCGTACAGCGCGCGGACCGCGGGGTCCGTGGCCGGGTCGGTGTCGTCGGGTCCGGTGATCCACGCCATCGCCCGATCCTGCCTCGCGGCGCCGACGACGGCGAGGGGTGGGTAGCCGGGGCGGTCCCGCGGGCAGCATGCTGGTGCCCGCCGTCGAGAGCCGCCGGCGCCCGAGCCCCCTGGGAGCAGGCATGACCGAGCACGACCACGACCACGACCACGACGGCCACGACCACAGCCACGGCCCTGCGCTCGGCAGCGTCGCCTGGCTGGACCTGTCGGTCCCGGACGCCGCACCCGTACGCGACTTCTACGCCGCCGTCGTCGGCTGGACGCCCCAGCCCACGCCGATGGACGGGTACGAGGACTGGACCATGGCCGGGCCGGACGGCGACGCGGCCGCCGGCGTCTGCCACGCCCGCGGCGAGAACGCGGGGCTGCCGCCGGTGTGGATCCCCTACTTCATGGTCGCCGACCTGGACGCGTCCCTCGCGGCGGCGACGGCCGCAGGCGGCGTGGTCGTGTCGGGGCCACAGCGCGACGGCGACTCGGGCTACGTCGTCCTGCGCGACCCGGCGGGCGCGACGTTCGCCGTCTTCCAGGCGGGCTGACGGCGGGGCGCGCTCCGCCGTCGCGAACCTTTCGCCATGCGCAAGCTCGGCGACGGCGAGGCGCCTGCGACGGTCAGCGGGCGCGACGGTCAGCGGGCGCGGCGGCTCCGTAGCGCGCGCTGGACCATCTGACCGGCGAAGACGACGAGCAGCGTCGCGAAGAGGATCGCCGACGCGCGCGGGCTGAGCCTGCCCGCCAGCAGTGCGCCGACCGACGACGCCGCAGCCGCCGCGAGGCCGACCGCGAGGCCGCTGCGCAGGTCGACCATGCCGCGGCGCGCGTTGGCGATCGTGCCGGTGATCGCCGTCGGGACGATGACCAGCAGCGACGTCCCCTTGGCCACGAGGTCGCTGGCGCCGAAGACCGCGACCAGCACGGGCACGACGACGATCCCCCCGCCGATCCCGAACAGCCCGGACAGCACGCCCGTGACCAGCCCGAGCGCGAGCAGGGGGCCGGCGGACGCCCAGGTGAGGGACAGGTCGCCGTCGCGCGTCGGCAGCGCCACGACCATCTGGACCGCCGCGGCGACCAGCAACGCGGCGAGCAGCCACCGGAACACGTCGACGTGCAGCCGTCGCAGCAGGCGCGTGCCGACGAGCGAGCCGGCCATCGCCCCGGCCGCGACGACGAGCGCGACCCCGACCGCGACGTCCCCGTGCGCGGCGTACGTGACGACCCCGGCCGCCGACGCCGGGACGATCGCCGCGAGCGACGTCGCCGCCGCGCGCCGGTCCTCGAGCCTGGCCACGAGCAGCAGCAGCGGCACCATGACGATCCCGCCACCGACGCCGAACGTCCCGGACAGCAAGCCGCCCGCCAGGCCGACGAGCACGAGGCGGACGAGCGGCGGGTCCGGCGGGGCGAGGTCGGCACGAGGCCGGCGCGCGGGGGTGGAGCTCACGCGCCGAACTCTACGGAAGCCGCCGTCGGCCGATCGTCGAGCGCTGCCATCCCACGCCACCGCTGCCGGTCCAGCCACCCCGACCCGCCGTCGAGCGCTGCCATCCCACGCCACCGCTGCTGGTTCGAGCCGAGCGCTGCCGCCCAACCGACAGCGCTGGCGCCGATCAGCAGCGGTCGCGGCAGATGGCAGTGCTCGCGGGGCGCGGGAGCGGGGCGCACGCGGGAGCCGAGCCCGACGCGCCTACCCTTCTCCCCGTGGCACACCTCCTGGGCGGCGAGTCCCTGCACCTGGAGTACCCGACCACCGTCGTCCTCGACTCGGTGACCGTCGGCATCTCCGAGGGCGACCGGATCGGCGTCGTCGGGCGCAACGGCGACGGCAAGTCGACGCTCCTCGCGCTCCTCACGGGCCGCCTGACGCCCGACGCCGGCCGCGTCACCGTCCGCAGCGGCGTGCGCATCGGCGTCCTGGACCAGGCGGACACGCTCGACCGCACGCTCACGGTGGGCCAGGCGATCGTCGGCGACACCCCCGAGCACGAGTGGGCCGGTGACGCCCGCACCCGCGACGTCCTCGCCGGCCTCGTCGCGGACCTGCCGTGGGACGGCGTCGTCGGCACGCTGTCCGGCGGCGAGCGGCGTCGCGTCGCGCTCGCCAGGCTCCTCGTGGACGACGACGACGTCCTCTTCCTCGACGAGCCCACGAACCACCTCGACGTGCAGGCGATCACGTGGCTGGCTGGCCACCTGAAGTCCCGCTGGGCGCCCAACGCCGGCGGCCTCGTCGTGGTGACGCACGACCGCTGGTTCCTCGACGAGGTCTGCACCGCGACCTGGGAGGTGCACGACGGCGTCGTCGAGCCCTTCGAGGGCGGGTACGCCGCGTACGTGCTGCAGCGCGTCGAGCGGGACCGGATGGCCGCCGCGACCGAGGCCCGCCGGCAGAACCTCATGCGCAAGGAGCTCGCCTGGCTGCGTCGCGGCGCCCCCGCCCGCACGTCCAAGCCCAAGTTCCGGATCGACGCCGCGAACGCCCTGATCGCGGACGTGCCGCCGCTGCGCAACTCCACCGAGCTGGCCCGGATGGCCACGGCCCGGCTCGGCAAGGACGTCCTCGACCTCGTCGACGTCTCGGTCACCTACGGCGACACCCCGGTGCTGCGCGACGTCACCTGGCTGCTCGGCCCGGGCGAGCGCACGGGCCTGCTCGGCACCAACGGCGCGGGCAAGTCGACGCTGCTCGGCCTCATCACCGGCGAGGTCGCGCCCACGACGGGGCGGGTCAAGCGCGGCAAGACCGTGAAGGTCGCGGCACTCACGCAGAACCTCGCCGAGCTGGCGGACATCGGCCGGGACCGGGTGTCCGACGTCGTCGCGCGCTACCGGACGACGTACGCCACGGGCGGCAAGGAGATGACGCCGGGCCAGCTGCTCGAGCGGCTCGGGTTCACGAACGCCCAGCTCGCGACGCCGGTCGGTGACCTCTCCGGCGGTCAGCGCCGTCGCCTGCAGCTGCTGCTCACGCTGCTCGACGAGCCCAACGTGCTGGTGCTCGACGAGCCGACCAACGACATGGATACGGACATGTTGGCGGCGCTCGAGGACCTCCTCGACTCCTGGCCGGGCACGCTCATCGTCGTCTCGCACGACCGGTACCTGCTCGAGCGCGTCACCGACCAGCAGTACGCGCTGGTCGGCGGCCACCTGCGGCACGTGCCCGGCGGCGTCGACGAGTACCTGCGTCTGCTCGCGCACGGGGCGGCCCCGAGCGGACGGGTGGCGGCGCGGGCCGACGCCGCCGCGGCGGGCGCCCCAGGCG
>JAEWYD010000080.1 GCA_023462275.1 Actinomycetes bacterium | reverse complement strand
CGACAAGCTTCTTGCGGGCCTCCTCGGCCTTGTCCATGGCGCCCAGCAGCTTCGAGGCCTTGGCCATTTCGAGATCCGCCATGTAGGCGCGGAGATCGTCGGCGGACATGAAGCTCTCATCGGCGAGCTTGCTGGCCTGAATGGGGCTGGCGGTCGACATCGCAGGCTCTTCCTTCGCTGGCCCCCCCCCCCCCCCGCGGGGGCCCGCCGGCGTTTCACCGGTCCAACGGATGGGGGAGTCATGAAGGTCGCAGTGCGGTACAGCGCAGCGCTCGTGGACGCCGACGGGCACGTCGCGGGGCACGACGCCGGGGCGACCCTGGTCCGGCGGCTGCTGCGGGTGTTCCCCGGCGCCAGCCTCGTCGGCCCCGGGCCGCGGCACTGCGCGGGGTTCGACGTCGTCCCCCTGGAGTTCCTCGACGGCACCGAGACCGTGGTCATCACGATGGACGTGGTGGACTCCCTCGACGTCTGGCAGACCCTGAAGGCGAGCTGCGACGAGCCGCGCGTCATGAACTTCGTCTGGTTCAACACCTCCCAGTTCGCGCACCCCGTCGAGAAGGCGACGCTGGGCCTGTCCTGTGCCCTGTTCCCCACCTTCTGCAACTCGGAGCGCACGGCCAACGAGGTCCGCGAGATCGTCCAGGCGTGGACCATCCAGCCGCTGGCCGAGAAGGCCCGGACCGGGTGGGTGAACCTCGGCTTCCGCGTCGAGCACGTGCAGCCGCGCGTCGAGCCGCGCGTGCCGGTCGTGCTGTACCCCGCCATCTACCTGTCCGCCCGCAAGCAGCCCCAGCTGTTCCTCGACGTCGTCGAGCGGGTGGTCAAGCGCACGCCGATCCGCGTGGAGGCGCGGCTGCACGAGTCGCACCTGGTCTCGGAGCAGGCCATGAAGCTGTCCCGGCGCGACTGGGCCTGGGTCGGCCCGCTGACGGCGAGCCGCGAGGACTACTGGTCGGCGCTGGCGCGCACGACGGCGTTCCTCGCCACGGCCGACGAGGAGTCCTACGGCCTGGCGTACGTGGAGGCGCTGGCGGCGGGCGTCGTCGGCGTGTTCCCGGACCGCCCGTGGGTGCGCGGCATCCTGCCGGACGGCTACCCGTTCGTGTACCGGACGCCCGCGGAGGCCGAGGAGATGCTCGTGCGCGCGGTCACCGACACCGCCGCGTGCCGGCGTGAGCTGGACGAGCTCACGGGCGGCAGCTTCGTCGACTGGCTGAAGGCTCGGCACAGCGACGACCTGTTCGAGCACGCGATCGCCGAGCGGGTGAAGGAGTGGTTCGGCGCGTGACGTCCCGTCACGGTTGCGCGGGCGCCCCCTGCACCGGGGCCTGCTGCAGGGGGTCCGCGCTGCCGTAGGGCACCAGCCGCAGGCACCGGGCGTCCGCGGCGAGGATCTCGTCGGTGCGCGCGACGAGCTCGCCGGGGGTGTCGGTGCCTGCGCGCAGGAACCGCCCGGAGAGCCGGTCCAGCTGCCCCGACGCGATCGCGAGCAGCAGCTCCACGCTCGCCTCGATCGGCGTCCACTCGGTGCGCCCGTCGTGCATGGGCATCGACGTCGACATCTCGGTGGGCACCACGCCGGGGGCCAGGTCGAACGCACGGATGCCGCGGTCCCGGTACTGCGCGTCGAGGAGGGTGGTGAGCCGCGCGAGGCCCCCCTTGCTGATCGCGTAGCCGGTGTACGCGCCGGCGGGGCGGTGGCCGAGGCCGGAGTTCAGGTTGACCACGCGCCCGCCGCCCTGCGCGAGCATGCCGGGCAGCAGCGCGTGCGTGATGGTCAGGGGCGCGCGCAGGTTGGTCTCGACGACGCGCCACACGTCCTCGAGGTCGTCGTCCGCGAACGGTGCCTCGCGGCCCTCGACGACGCCGGCGTTGTTGACGAGCAAACCCACGCCGCCCAGCTCCTCGGCGAGCCCCCGGGCGGCCACGCGAACCGCGGCCGGGTCGACGAGGTTCACCGGCACGACGACAGGCCGCCCGCCCGCCTCCGCGACCTCGCCCGCCACCGCCTCGAGGGCGTCGACGTCGCGGGCGAGGAGCCCGACGGCGTAGCCCTGCGCGGCGAGGCCCAGGGCCAGCCCGCGCCCGATCCCCCGGCCGGACCCGGTCACGACGGCGGTGCGCGGCAGCTCGGTCTCGATCGTCATGACCCCATCCTCGGCTCTTCGGTCGCCCCGCGCAGCGGCTTGATCATCTGCTGCAGCACCAGGTCGTCCCGGCGGGGGACGCCGAAGCGTTCGTCGCCGTACGGGAACGGCTCGAGGTGGCCCGTCAGGACGTACCCGCAGCGCTCGTACCAGGCTTGGAGCTCGGGCCGGTGGTTGAGGACCGTCAGCTCCATCCGGTCCGCTCCCCACGCCAGGGCCCACTCCTCGGCCGCGGCCATCACGGCCGCGCCGACGCCACCGCCCTGCCGGTCGGGCCGGACGGCGAACATGCCCAGGTACGCGGCCCTGCCGCGCCGCTGCAGGTGGCAGCACGCGAGCAGGCCGGGCGGGTCGTCCACCACGAGCAGCTCCGACGCCGCGTCGGCGAGGATCGCGGCGACCATCGCGGCGTCCGTGCGGCCGCCGTCGAGCAGGTCGGCCTCGGTGGTCCAGCCGGCACGGCTGGGCTCGCCGCGGTAGGCGGCGTGCACGAGCGCCACGACGGCGTCGACGTCGGCGGCCCAGGCGGTGCGGACCACGACGGGAGGTGCGGTGCTCACAGTCCCTCGGCCACCGCCGCGGTCACGTGCAGCCAGGCCCGCCGCGACGCGTCGGAGAGCGCGTCGAAGTCGATGGGGCCGCCGGAGACGAGGGCCGGCTCGTACGGGACCTCGAGGACCGCGCGGGTGAGCTGGCCGAAGTGGTCGTGCAGGCGGGCGGCGAGCTCGCCGTCGCGGCGCGGCGCGGGCAGGCTGAGCACGGTCACCGCCTTGCGCACGATCGCCTCGTGCCCGGTGGCGCGCAGCGCGTCGAGGGCCCAGGCGGCGGACTGCGCGGTGTCCTCCCGCATCGTGGAGACGACGACCACCTGGTCGGCCGCCTCGACGGCCGCCTGCCAGTTGGAGGCGCGCATGTTGTTGCCAGTGTCGACGACGAGCACCCGGTAGAACCGGGTCAGCGTGCGGTGCAGGGCCCGGAACGCGAAGTCGTCGATCGAGGCGGCCGACGCCGCGTCCTCGTCGGAGGCCAGCACGTCGAACTGGGCCGAGCCCTGCGAGCGGACGAACGCGTCGAGGTCCCCGACCCGGGAGGAGTCCGGGTCCGCGAACCGGTCGAGGTCGTCGAGGAGGTCGACCGCGGTGCGGTGGTGCGCGCTCTGCCGCGAGCGCCAGCCGAGCGTGCCGCGGGTCTCGTTGTTGTCCCACGCCAGCGTGTAGCCGCCGCGGTGGCGGCCGAACGTGGCCGCCATCATGAGCGCCGCGGTCGTCTTGTGAGCGCCGCCCTTGGGGTTGATGACGACGACGGTGCGCGGCCCGGCGAGCGTGCGCTGGACGCTCGCGACCGCGGCGCGGTCCTCGCGCTCGGCGACGCCGGGCGGCAGGGCGATGACCCCGCCGGTGATGCGCCGTACGACGCCGCGCCAGCCGATCTCCGCGGGCCCGCTC
>JAEWYD010000079.1 GCA_023462275.1 Actinomycetes bacterium | reverse complement strand
GTGGAGCGAACCTGCTGCGACACGCCTGGCGTGTCCGACAGGTTCGCTCCACTGTGCGTGAGCGGGGCAGCGCTGGCTCCGTTCCCGACGGCGGTTGGAGGGTTCGCACAACCGGCGCCCGGGGCTTTGTGGAGGTCCTGCAGGCTCAACCTACGGTTGCGTAGCCTACGCTGCCGTAAGTCAGCCTCAGCAGCCCGGAAGGACCTTCCCGTTGGCCGAGACACCCCTGGCGGACGCGACCGGCACCACCCCCGCCGGGTCCGACGTCGCCACCTGCGAGGCACCTCCCATGGTGCAGCTCCTCGCCCCGGACGGCACCCGCGTCGACGACCCGACGTACGCCCCGCGCGTCGCCCACCTCACGCCCGAGCACCTGCGGGCCATGTACCGCGACATGGTGCTCGCCCGGCGGTTCGACTCCGAGGCCACCGCGCTGCAGCGCCAGGGCGAGCTCGCCCTCTTCGCGCCGGCGCTCGGCCAGGAGGGCGCGCAGATCGGCTCCGCCCACGCCCTCGCGCCCCAGGACTTCGTGTTCCCGTCCTACCGCGAGCACGGCGTCCTGCACGCCCGCGGCATCGACATGCTCGATGTCCTCAGCCTGTTCCGCGGCGTCGACTACGGCGCGTGGGACCCGCGCGAGCACAACACGCACCTGTACACGCTGGTCATCGGCTCGCACACGCTGCACGCCACCGGCTACGCGATGGGCGTCCAGCGCGACGGCCTCGTGGGCACGGGCGACCCGGCCAAGGACACCGCCGTCGTCGTCTACTTCGGCGACGGCGCGACGTCGCAGGGCGACTCCAACGAGGCCCTCGTCTTCGCGGCGGTGAACAACGCCCCGCTCGTCTTCTTCGTGCAGAACAACCAGTGGGCCATCTCCGAGCCGACCACGCACCAGACCCGCGTGCCGCTCGCCGACCGCGGCAAGGGCTACGGCATCCCCGGGGTGCGCGTCGACGGCAACGACGTCCTGGCCTGCTACGCGGTCGCCGCCGAGGCGCTGGAGCGCGCGCACTCGGGCGGCGGTCCCACCCTGATCGAGGCCTTCACCTACCGGATGGGCGCGCACACCACGTCGGACGACCCCACGCGGTACCGCACCCGGGAGGAGGAGGAGTCCTGGCGGCGTCGTGACCCGATCGACCGCCTGCGCCTCCACCTGGAAGGCCTCGGCGAGCTGCCGGACGCGTTCCTCGCCGACCTCGACGCGGAGGCGGAGGCCCTCGGCGCCCGGCTGCGCGACGGCGTCCGGGCCATGGGCGCGCCGCCCACGGAGTCGATGTTCGCGTCCGTCTACGCGACGCCGCACGCCGGCGTCGCCGCCGACCAGGCCTGGCACACCGAGTACGAGCAGGCGACGTCGGCCCCGGTCGCGGGGCCGGCCGAGGGGAGCACACGATGAGCACGATGACCCCCGCGCGCACCGCCCACGCCGTCCCCGCGCCCCCCGCCGCCGGCGGTCCCGACGCGGACGCCGCCCCCACGGGTGCCGTCCCCGCGCCCGCCGCCGCCGACGGCGTACCGGCCCGTCCGACGTCGGGCACCCAGCGCCTCACGCTGGGCAAGGCCATCAACCTGGGCCTGGCGGCGGCGCTCGAGGCCGACCCGCACGTGGTCCTCATGGGCGAGGACATCGGCCGCCTCGGCGGCGTGTTCCGCGTGACCGACGGGCTCCAGCGCGAGTTCGGCGCGGACCGCGTGGTCGACACCCCGCTCGCCGAGTCCGGCATCGTCGGCACGGCGATCGGCCTGGCCATGCGCGGCTACCGCCCGGTGTGCGAGATCCAGTTCGACGGGTTCGTGTTCCCCGCGTTCGACCAGATCACGACGCAGCTGGCCAAGATGCACTACCGCTCGCGGGGCAAGCTCACGCTGCCCGTCGTCATCCGCATCCCGTTCGGCGGTGGGATCGGCGCGATCGAGCACCACAGCGAGTCGCCCGAGGCGCTGTTCGCGCACACGCCGGGCCTGCGCGTCGTCTCGCCGTCCAACCCCGCCGAGGCGTTCACGATGATCCAGGAGGCCATCGCCAGCCCCGACCCGGTGCTGTTCTTCGAGCCGAAGGGCCGCTACTGGGACAAGGGCGAGGTCGACCTGGGGCAGCGCTACGGCGCGACGCACGCCGGCCTGGACCGGGCGCGCGTCGTCCGCCCGGGCCGCGACGCGACGGTCGTCGCCTACGGCCCGACCGTCGCGACCGCGCTGAAGGCCGCCGACGCCGCGGCCGCCGAGGGACGCTCGCTCGAGGTCATCGACCTGCGCACCATCAACCCGCTCGACACCGACACGGTCGCGGAGTCGGTGCGCCGGACGGGCCGCTGCATCGTCGTGCACGAGGCGCCGGTGGCGTTCGGCACGGGGGCCGAGGTGGCGGCGCGGATCACCGAGGCGTGCTTCTACCACCTGCAGTCGCCCGTGCTGCGGGTCGGTGGGTTCGCCATCCCGTACCCGGTCGCGCGCCTGGAGCACGAGTACCTGCCGTCGGTCGACCGCATCCTCGACGCGCTCGACCGCGCCATCGCCTTCTGAGGAGTCCCGTGCCCACCTTCGAGCACTTCCGCCTGCCCGACGCCGGTGAGGGCCTCACCGAGGCCGACATCGTCGAGTGGCGGGTCGCCGTCGGCGACCGCGTGCGCGTCAACCAGCCGATCGTCGAGATCGAGACGGCGAAGTCGCTGGTCGAGCTGCCGTCGCCGTGGGACGGCGTCGTCGCCGAGCTGCTCGTCGAGCAGGGCGAGACCGTCGACGTCGGGACGCCGATCATCACGATCGACACCGACCCGGACGGCGCGCCGGCGCCCGGTCGGGGCGGCGCTGCCGGCGCTGGTTCCGCCGACACTGCAGCTGCCGGTGCGCCCGGCGCTGGTTCTGCCGATGCTGCAGCGGCCGGCGCCGGTGCGGCCGGCGGTGCTGTGCCC
>JAEWYD010000078.1 GCA_023462275.1 Actinomycetes bacterium | reverse complement strand
GCGTACGGCTGCTCCGCGGCCGCCGCCTCGTAGTCCGCCCAGCCGTGCACGCGCTCGCCGTCGGCGCTGTCCCGCAGGCTGCGGCAGGTGCGGTCGGCCGTCAGCACGTCGGCCAGGCGGGTGCCCGCGTTGATGGCGAGCCAGCCGTCGGCCGGGCACGCCGACGTCCGGTCGCTGCGCGCCGCGACCGCGCCGACGGACCCGCGCCGGGAGATGTCCCACAGCGCCGGCGTCGAGAGGGTGTGCACGTCGTCCCAGCGCACGCCGGTGACGCCGACGAGGAGGACGGGCGGGGCGGGGTCCGGCGCCGGCTCCGTGGCGCCCGCCGGTGCCCCCACGAGCAGGCCGGCGATGAGGGCGACGGCCAGCGCGACGAGGCGGCGGGACAGGGGCACGCGACCAGCGTAGGGGGCACTACGCTCGCTGCGGCGGCGGCCGTGTGGCGGTGGCGGCAGGGCCGCGTGAAGGAGCCGTGGGGAGAGGACGGGCGCATGACGACGGACGGGCACCGGCCGCGGTACGCCTACCTGGGGCCCGCCGGCACCTTCACCGAGGCGGCGTTGCGCCAGGTGGTGAGCCCGGCGGAGGCGGAGTACCTCCCGCAGGTCGACGTCGTCTCGGCGATCGAGGCGGTGCGCCAGGGCGAGGCCGACTTCGCCGTCGTGGCCATCGAGAACTCGGTGGAGGGCGGCGTCACCGCGGTCCTGGACACCCTCGCGACGGGCGCGCCGCTGGTGCTGCTGCGCGAGATGCTCGTGCCCGTCTCGTTCGTGCTCGCCGCCCGGCCGGGGGTCACCGCGGCCGACATCCGGCGCATCTCCGCCCACCCGCACGCGTGGGCGCAGTGCCGCCGCTGGCTGCGCGCGAACCTGCCCGGCGTCGTGCACGTGCCCGCCACGTCGAACACCGCGCCCGCGGCCCTCCTCGCCGGCACGCGCGACGACCTCACGTTCGACGCGGCGCTCATCCCGCCCGCCGCGCTCGAGCACTACGGGCTGACGGCGCTCGCCACCGGCGTGGCCGACTCGGACACGGCCGTGACCCGGTTCGTCGTCGTCGGGCACCCGGGCCGGCCGTGCCCGCCCACCGGTGCGGACAAGACGACGTTGGTGGTGCACCTGCCGGACAACGAGTCCGGTGCGCTGCTGAAGATGCTCGAGCAGTTCGCCACGCGCGGCGTGAACCTCTCCCGCATCGAGTCCCGGCCCATCGGCGACGCGCTCGGGCGGTACTCCTTCTCGATGGACGTCGAGGGGCACATCGAGGAGGAGCGCGTGGCGGAGGCGCTCATGGGTCTGCACCGGGTGTGCCCGCACGTGCGGTTCCTCGGCTCCTACCCCCGCGTGGACGAGCCCCACGGGAGCGTGCGGGTGGGCACGTACGACGCCGACTTCCAGGCGGCGCGCGCCTGGGTCACCGCCCTGCGCGAGGGCCGCGCGACCTGACCGCTGAGCGGCCTGACCGCTGAGCGACCTGACCGCTGAGCGACCTGACCGCTACTGGTCGCCGTCGACCCGCACGACCAGGGACAGGGGCTCGACGCGGGCCGCGATCTCGTAGGCCCGCCCGATGATGTCGCCGTCCACCTGGATCTGCTGCGCGTCGCGCGTGCGCACCCGCAGGTCGCGGACGCGGGCGTGCTCGATCTTGCCGGCCTTGTTCGGGAGCCGCGTGCGCACGCCGAACCGCTGCAGCGCCACCTCCCCGAAGAGCTGCGTCCAGCCGATCAGGCCCACGCGCGTGTCGATGGCGCCGATGTCGAGCCAGCCGTCGTCGACGACCGCGTCGGGCAGCAGCGCGATGCCGCCGGGCAGCATGCCGCAGTTGCCGATCAGCAGGCTGCGCAGCCGGACGCTGTACCAGGGCGACTCGTCGAGCGACATCTGCAGGCGCATCCGGCGCGCGTGCATGTGCTTGATGCCGGCGACGAAGTAGGCGATCCAGCCGACCCGGGCCTTGAGCTGCTCGTCGGTGTCGGCGACCATCGCGGCGTCGAACCCGAGGCCCGAGATCACCAGGAAGATGTGGTCGCGCGCCTCCTCGCGGGCGTCGGCCGGCGTGTCCTCCGGGGCGGCGGCGGCCGGGTCGGCCTCCGCGATGGTGTCCGCGACCTGCGACTCGTCCCGGACGACGCGCAGCCAGCCGACGTCGATGCGCCGGTCCCGGCCGGTCAGGGCGATGCGCAGGAGGGCGTCGACGTCGCCCAGCGGCAGGTCGAGGTTGCGGGCCAGGAGGTTGCCGGTCCCCTGCGGGAGGAGGCCCATCGGGACGTCCGTGCCGGCGAGGCCCTCGGCGACGGCGCGCACCGTGCCGTCCCCGCCGATCGCGACGACGACGCGCGCGCCCTTCTCCACGGCCGCCCGGGTCTGTCCGACGCCCGGGTCCTCCGCCGTCGTCTCGAACCAGAGGGGCTCGGGGAGGTAGCGGGCCGCGCAGGCCTGCACGACGGCGTCGCGCAGGGCGGGCACCCCCGGCTTGGTCGGGTTGGCGACGAACGCGACGAGCGTGTGCGCGGCGTCCGCCAGGCCCGTGGCGGCCGTGCCGTCGCTGCCGGCCGCGGCGACGGAGGGGTCGACGGGCAGGCCGTGGCCGCGGAGGGCCCGCCGGTTCATCACCGCCAGGGCCACCGCGACGGACGCGAGGAGGACTGCCACGATCGCAACCCAGCCGAACCAGGGCATGGCGACACCGTACGGGGAGCGCGGTCACCGCACACCCCCATTCGGTCCCGATACCCTCGTGGGGTGATCGACCCCCGACTGCTCCGCACCGACCCCGACGCCGTCCGCACGAGCCAGCGGCTGCGCGGCGAGGACTCCGACCTCGTCGACGCCGCGGTGGCCCTGGAGGAGCGGCGGCGATCCGCCCTCACGCGGTTCGAGCAGCTGCGCGCCGAGCAGAAGGACCTCGGGCGTCAGGTGGCGAAGGCCTCCGCGGAGGAGCGCCCCGCCGTCCTCGCGCGGGCCAAGACGCTGGCCGAGGACGTCAAGGCCGCCGAGGCCGACGCCGCCGCCGCGGCCGAGGAGCTCGACGCGATCATGTGGCGCATCCCGAACGTCGTCGCGGACGGCGTGCCCGCGGGCGGCGAGGACGACTACGTCGTCCTGCGCCACGTCGGCACCCCGCGCGACCTCGCCGCCGAGTACGGGCCGGACTTCGCCGTGCGCGACCACCTCGAGCTGGGCGAGCTGCTCGCCGCGATCGACGTCGAGCGCGGCACCAAGGTGTCGGGCTCGCGGTTCTACTTCCTCACCGGCATCGGCGCCCGGCTGGAGCTCGCGCTGCTCACCGCCGCGATCGACCGCGCCGTCGCGGCGGGGTTCACGCTCATGACGCCGCCCACGCTGGTGCGGCCCGAGATCATGCGCGGCACCGGGTTCCTCGGCGCCCACGCCGACGAGATCTACCACTTGTCCACGGACGATCTGTACCTCGTCGGGACGTCGGAGGTCGCGCTCGCCGGGTACCACTCGGACGAGATCCTCGACCTGTCGGCCGGGCCGCGTCGCTACGCCGGCTGGTCGTCGTGCTTCCGCCGCGAGGCCGGCTCCTACGGCAAGGACACGCGCGGCATCATCCGCGTCCACCAGTTCAACAAGGTGGAGATGTTCAGCTACACGACCGTCGACGACGCCGCGGCCGAGCACGAGCGCCTGCTCGCCTTCGAGGAGGAGATGCTGGCGCTCGTCGAGCTGCCGTACCGCGTGATCGACACGGCCGCGGGCGACCTCGGCTCGAGCGCGGCGCGCAAGTTCGACTGCGAGGCGTGGCTGCCGAGCCAGTCGCGCTACCTCGAGCTGACCTCGACCTCCAACTGCACGACCTTCCAGGCGCGCCGCCTGGGCATCCGCGAGCGGACGGCGTCGGGCGAGACGCAGGTCGCGGCCACGCTCAACGGCACGCTGGCCACCACGCGCTGGCTCGTCGCGATCCTGGAGAACCACCAGCAGGCGGACGGCTCCGTGGTGGTCCCGGCGGGCCTGCGCCCGTACCTCGGCGGGCTCGAGGTGCTGCGGCCCGTGGGGGCGTGAGCGTGGCGGGTGCCGACGGGCGGTGGCTGGTCGCCGTCGACGTGGACGGCACGATCATGCGGGCCGACGGCACGATCGCGCCGGCCGTGCTGGACGCCGTCGACGACCTGCGCGCCGCCGGGCACCACGTGGTCCTGGCGACCGGGCGCTCGGTGATCTCCGCGGCGCCGATCGCGCGCGAGCTCGGCCTCGTCAGCGGCCCGGCGGTGTGCTCGAACGGCGCCGTCACGGTCCACATGGACGCCGACGCCGACCAGGGGTACGAGGTGACGGACATGGTCACGTTCGACCCGGCGCCCGCGCTGCGCGTGATCCGCGCCGAGCTGCCGGACGCCGCGTACGCGGTCGAGGACGTGGGCCGGGGCTTCTTCGTCACCAAGCCGTTCCCGCGCGGGGAGATCGAGGGCGAGCACGTGCTCGTCGACTTCGACCACCTCTGCACGCTGCCCGCGACGCGCGTCGTGATCCGCAGCCCGGAGCACACGCAGGAGCAGTTCCACGCGCTCGTCGAGCGCATCGGCCTGCAGGAGGTCTCCTACTCCGTCGGCTGGGTGGCGTGGCTGGACCTCAACCCGCAGGGCGTCTCCAAGGCGACCGCCCTGGAGACGGTGCGCGCCGGGCTCGGCGTCGCGCCGGAGAACACGATGGCGATCGGCGACGGCCGCAACGACCTCGAGATGCTCGGCTGGGCGTCGCGCGGCGTGGCGATGGGCAACGCGGACGACGTCGTGCGCGCGGTGGCGAGCGAGGTCACCGCCCCGCTCGCGGACGACGGCGCCGCCCAGGCGATGCGGAGCCTGCTCGCCTGACGGCGCGGCGGCGGACCTGACGGCGCGGCGGCGGAGGTGTCCGGTGAGCGGTCGAGCGCTGCCACCTCCCGTGAGCGCTGCCCTGCGACGCGACCGCTGCTGCCTGACCGGCAGCGGTGGGCGCTGACCAGCAGCGGTCGCGCCGGACGCCAGCGCTCGAGGCAGTGCCGCGGCCTCCGGCGTCAGGCCTCGGCCGACTTGTGGTCGAAGTGCGCGACGCCGCGGCGCCAGTAGGCGGTCACCGCCCAGGAGTCGCGGGGCACGCCCGCCGCGGCGAGCGCCGCGCGGATCCGGGCCACCGCCGACGCCTCCGTGGCGGCCCACCAC
>JAEWYD010000077.1 GCA_023462275.1 Actinomycetes bacterium | reverse complement strand
CGCCTTGGCGCCCGACGACCCGGCGTCGTCGGCCACGCCGTCGTCGGCGGCGTCCGCGCCGCCCGCCCGTGCGCTGCGCGCCCGCTCGACGCTGCGCTGCAGAGCCGACAGCAGGTCGACGACGTCGCCGCCCTCGGCACGCTCGGCGTCGCCACCCGTCGCGACGGCAACGGTCTTGCCCGAGGAGACCTTCGCCTCGATGAGCTGCTCGAGGGCCGCCTGGTACGCGTCCGAGAAGTCCGACGGGTCGAAGTTCGCGGCGAGCGACTCGACGAGCGAGGCCGCCATCGTCGCCTCCTGCGGGCGCACGGTGACGTCCGCGTCGAGGATCGGGAAGTCGGCCTCGCGCACCTCGTCCGGCCACAGGAGCGTCTGCAGGCAGATCACCTTGCCGCGCACCCGGAGCACGGCCATGCTCTCCCGCTGACGCAGGGCCACCTTGACGACCGCCATGCGGTCGGTCTGCTGGAGGGCCTCGCGCAGCAGGGCGTAGGGCTTGGCCGCGGTCTTCTCGGGCTCGAGGTAGTAGGTGCGACCCAGCATGATCGGGTCCACCTGGTCGGCGGGCACGAACTCCAGGACGCCGATCTCGCGCTCGGTCGCCAGCGGCAGCTGGTCGAGGTCCTCGTCGGTGAGGACCACCATGCGACCGTCGTCGGTCTGGTAGCCCTTGGCGATGTCCTCGGTCGCGACCTCCTCGCCGTCGACCGAACACACCTTGCGGTAGCGGATGCGGCCGCCGTCCGCCCGGTGCACCTGGTGCAGCGGCACCTGGGTCTCCCCCGTCGCCGCGTAGACCTTGACGGGCACGTTGACGAGCCCGAACGCCACGGCACCCTTCCAGATGGCTCGCATCGTCCCCTCCGTCCGCCGGTCGCGCGCGGCCCGCGCGGGTGCCCGAGCCCGCCCCCACAGGCAGGATGGACCCGTGCAGCCCATGCTCGCTACCCGAGCGGCGGATAAAACCGATCTTCCCCGGGGCGATGACTGGTCCTACGAGGTGAAGTGGGACGGCGTGCGCGTCCTCGCGGACACCACGTCCGGCCGGCTGCGGCTGTGGGCGCGGTCCGGCCGCGACGTCACCGTGACGTACCCCGAGCTCGCGGACCTCGGCGCGCTGCCCGGTGCCGTGCTCGACGGCGAGGTCGTCGTCATGGCCGGCGCGGTCCCCTCCTTCGAGGCCCTCGCCGAGCGGATGAACGTGCGCGACGCCGCCCGCGCGCGCCGGCTGGCCCAGCAGGCGCCGGTCACCTTCGTCGCCTTCGACGTGCTCGTGCACTCCGGGGTGGACATCACGCGCCGGACCCTCGACGACCGCCGCGCCGTCCTCGCCCGGCTCACCCTGCCCGACCGTGTGCAGCTCTCCCCCGTCTACCCGGACCTCGATGTCCTGTGGGACGTGACGCTCGAGCACGGCCTCGAGGGCGTGATGGCGAAGCGCCGCACCTCGCCCTACCAGTCCGGGCGTCGGTCGCCGGACTGGGTCAAGGCCGCCCACCGCGGTACGCGGGTGGCAGCCGTCGTCGGCTGGCGACCCGAGGGCGTCGGGGCCGCGTCGCCGCACGGCGCCCCGCGGGACCGGCTGGGCGCGGTGCTGCTCGGTGCGCCCGACGCCGAGGGCCGCTGGCGCTACCTCGGCAAGGCGGGCAGCGGGCTGGGCGGTCGGCGAGGCGTCGACCTGGCCCGCGAGCTGGCGCCGCTCGGCCGCCCCGATCCGGTCCTGGCCGACGTCGTCCCGGCCGCCGACGCCCGCCACGTCACGTGGGTGGATCCGGCGGTGACCGTCGACGTCGTCTACCTGGCACGCATGGCGAGCGGTCGGCTGCGCCAGCCCGCGGTGCGGGGCCTGCGCTGGGACGTCCCCGTCGACCTGTGGGACACGCCGTGACGGAGCAGTGGGTGGACGTCGACGGCCACCGCGTGAAGCTCACCCACCTGGACCGCGAGGTCTACCCCGGCGTCAGCAAGGCGGAGGTGGTGGCCTACTACACGGCGGTCGCACCGGCCCTGCTCGCCCAGCTGCGCGACCGGCCCGTGACGCGCATCCGGTTCCCCACCGGCGTCGGCGGCGCGCGGTTCTTCGAGAAGAACACCCCGGCCGGGGCCCCGGACTGGCTGCGCCACCGGCGCCTCCCGGCGAGCCCCGGCGACGACGACGGCACGGTGCTGGACCTGCCGTTCCTCGACGGCCTCCCGGGGCTGGTGTGGGCGGCCAACCAGAGCGCGCTCGAGCTGCACACGCCGCAGTGGCGCGTCCGGCCGGACGGCTCGGTCGCGCACCCCGACCGCCTCGTCGTCGACCTCGACCCGGGGCCGCCCGCTGGGCTCGACGAGTGCGCGCGGCTCGCGCACCGCGTCCGCGCCCGGCTCGCCGAGGACGGCCTCACGACGACGTTCCCCGTGACCAGCGGCAGCAAGGGCATGCAGCTCTACGCGCCCCTGGACGGCACGCTGACGGCGCTCCAGGTGCGTGAGTACGCGAAGAACATCGCCGAGGAGCTCGCCGCCCGGCACCCGCGTGAGGTGCTGGCGGTGATGAAGCGCGACCTGCGCCCCGGCAAGGTGCTCCTGGACTGGTCGCAGAACCACCCGGCCAAGACCACGATCACCCCGTACTCCCTCCGCGGCCGCGAGCAGCCGCGCGTTGCGGCCCCCCGGACGTGGGGCGAGGTCGAGCCGGGCATGGTGCAGCTCGGGCCCGACGACGTCGTCGCCCGCCTCGCCGCGGACGGCGACCTCCTCGCCGGCTGAGCGCCCCGCCCGACCTGGCGGCGGCGCGCCCGCCGCACGGTCCCGGGCGCCGCAGGGGCGCGGATGCTTGCATGGAGCCATGCC
>JAEWYD010000076.1 GCA_023462275.1 Actinomycetes bacterium | reverse complement strand
CGGGCGGCCAGCGCGGCTGCCTGCAGCAGGTCCGCCGGGGCGTGCGGCGCCAGGGCGAGCGCGGTCTCGCCGCTCTCGGCGCGCGTGACGGCGGCGAGGTCCTCCGCGAGGCGCGTCAGGCGCGCCCCCTGGTCGCGCAGCAGTCGGATCGTCTCCGGGGTGAGCTCGGTGACGCCGTCCTCCAGGCCCTCCAGGTGGGCGGTGAGGGTGGCGACCGGCGTACGGAGCTCGTGCGCGACGTCGGACAGGAGGCGGTGCCGCAGGTCCTCGCTCGCGGCGAGACGCTCGGCCATGTGGTGGAAGGCGTCGACCACGGCGTCGAACTCCGTGCCCAGGTGCGGGGAGGTGACGCGGGCGCCGAACCGACCGCTCGCGACGTCCCGCGCCGCCGCGGCGAGGGCGGCGAGGCTCGCCCCGATCCGCCTGGTGAGGAAGACGCTGATGCCGAGCGCCGCCACGGCCGCGGCGGCCAGCCCGATCGCGAGGGACAGGGCGCCGGCCGTGCGGAACGCCTCCTCCGCGTGGGCGACGGCGTCCTCGGCCGTTCCGCCCTGCGCGTAGCCCAGGTGCTCGTGGAAGAGGTAGGGCCCGACGGCGCCCGCCACCAGTGCGGCCGTGAGGCCGGCGACCGCCACGACGACGACCAGGGCGACGAGGAGGCGCCGTGCGAGGCCGCCGCGGGTGGCCGGCCCGGCCGTCCCGGTCACGCGCCGGACTCCGTGCTGGGCGGACCGGTGGGGTCCGTGCGGGCGGCGTCGGTGCCGGGGACCGGGGCGCCCGTGCCGATCCGGTAGCCGACCCCGCGGATCGTCCGCACGTACCGCTGGGCCTGTGCCGTGTCGCCGAGCTTCTGGCGCACGTGCAGCACGTGGACGTCGACGAGGTGCTCGTCGCCCACCCAGTTCGGTCCCCAGACGGCCTCGACGAGCGCGGCCCGGCTGAACACCTGGTGCGGGCGGGCGGCGAGCGCGGCGAGCACGTCGAACTCCGTGCGCGTGAGGGGCACGACGTCGGTGCCCCGGCGGGCCTCGCGCGCCGCCGCGTCGATGGTGAGGTCGCCGACGACGACGGGTTGCTCCGTCGCGGCGTGCGCGGCGTGCGCCCGCTCGCGCGGCCGGCGCAGCATGGCCCGGACGCGGGCGGTGAGCTCGCGCGGGCTGAACGGCTTGGTCACGTAGTCGTCGGCGCCCACGGAGAGGCCGACGAGCGTGTCGACCTCCTCCGCGCGGGCGGTGAGCATGACGACGTAGCAGTCGGAGAACGTGCGCAGGGCCCGGCAGACCTCGATGCCGTCGATGCCGGGGAGCCCGAGGTCGAGCACGACGACGTCGGGGTCCAGCTCGCGCGCCCGGGCCAGGGCCGCCTCGCCGTCGCCGACGACCTCGGTGTCGAAGCCGTCGCGCGCCAGGTAAGAGGCGACGACCTGCGCGAGGGCGAGCTCGTCGTCGACCACGAGCGCGCGACGGGCGGGCCGGGGAGCCGGGGTGGTCATCTCGACATTCTGCGTCGCCAGGTCCGTCTGCCGCGCCCGGGCGGCGGGGGAGGGGCGGGTCTTCATCGAACCTCAAGAATGGTGCGGCCGGTGGGTGACGGTGTCGTGGGCGCGCCTGGGCCGTCCGGCCCGGGTGGTGGTGCGTTCGCCGTGTCCCCGGTGTGCTCCATCGGAGGGATGGTGCTGGGATCATCCTTTGGACCGATCCGCAGCGTCGGCTATTGCTGGTACTCCTATGCTCATGGCTTCTCGTGTCGCGCCCCCCGACGAGCTCGGAGGGCCGGCCGGTTCTGCGCTTGCAGGGGAGTCGGCCTCGGCCTCGAGCGCGAGCGACTCCCTCCGTACCGGCACCGCTCCCACCGTCCCCGCGCACCCGTCGGACGACGGTGCACCCACCGGTGCGGCTGCTCCCGGTGCAGCGGGGGCGGAGGTCGTCGGCGGACGCCGTGGCCGCCTCGTGGCGCGCCGCTGGAGCTGGCGCCGACCGCAGCTGTGGCGCGAGCTGATCCTCATGGGCAGCGTCTACCTCGCCTACTCGGGCATCCGGAACCTCGCCCCCGACCAGGCGGACGCGGCCCAGCGCAACGCCCGCACGGTGCTGGACTTCGAGCGCGCCCTGCACATCGACGTCGAGAAGGGCCTCAACCACTTCGTCTCGACGACGCCGATGCTGGCCTACCCTGCGATCTACTACTACGCCACGCTCCACCTGGTGATGACGGCCGTGACGCTGGTGTGGCTGTACCGGCGCCGGCCGACCTTCTACGCCCCGGCGCGCGCGGTGCTCCTGGTCATGACCATGGCGGCCCTGGTGGGCTACTGGCTGTACCCGCTCGCGCCGCCGCGCCTCATGACCGGGGGTGGCTACATCGACACCGCCGTGAAGTTCGAGCTGTGGGGGTACACGCCGTCCAAGGCCGTCGTCTCGCTGTCGAACCAGTACGCCGCGATGCCGTCGATGCACTTCGGGTGGTCGTTGTGGATCGGTGTCGTGCTGGTGCTCGTGGCGCGTAGCCGCGTCATGCGGGTGGTCGGGGTGCTGTACCCGCTGACCACGTTGACGGTCATCGTCGTCACCGGGAACCACTTCCTGCTCGACGCGATCGTCGCCTTCCTGATCTTCGTGGCGTCCGCGGTCGTGGTGCAGGCGTGGCGCACATGGGGGGAGCGTCGCGGCGCGGTAGCGGGCGGCGCGAGCCCTTCGCCTGCCTGAGCGGGTGCGGTAGGACTCCAGCTCGCCTGAGCGGGTGGGGTGGCTCTTCGCGTCTGCCTGAGTGGGTGGGGTGAGCCCTGTGCCTGCCTGAGCGGGTGGGGTGAGCCCTGTGCCTGCCTGAGCGGCCGGGATCGGCCCAGTGCCGGCGGCCCCGGGCCTTGTCGTGTACCTCCCGTGCAGGGTCGACGCGCGCGGTTCGACGCTCAGACGGCCGCGGCGTGTGGAGGGAAGAGCACGTCGCGCACGCGGTCGGCCGGGACCGGACGGGAGAACAGGTAGCCCTGCCCCAGCGGGCACCCGAGCTCGAGCAGGAGTCGCTGCTGCGTCCTCGTCTCGATGCCCTCGGCGATGACCCCGATCTCGAGGCTGCGTGCCATCGCGACGATCGTGGCGACGAGCTCCCGGCTCCGCGAGTCGGACTCGATGCGGCTGACGAAGCTCCGGTCGATCTTGAGCGCGTCGATCGGGAACCGGTGGAGCGCCTCCAGCGAGGAGTAGCCGGTCCCGAAGTCGTCGATGTGCAGCCGGATCCCCAGGTCGTGGAGCTGTTCGAGCCTGCGCTGCGCCTCGGGGACGTTCCCCATCAGGACGCCCTCGGTGATCTCGACGACGATCGACTCGGGTGGGAGGTCGTGGTTCCGCAGCGTGCGGGCCAGGTGGTCGGCGAGCTCCGGGTGCCAGAACTCCCGGTGGGAGACGTTGACGCTGACGGGCAGCACGTGCCGGGACGCGTCGGCGGGCCATCTCGCGGCGGGCGTCCGCCACTCGGCGAGCTGGGCACAGACGCTCCGGATCACCGAGCGGCCCACGGGCACGATCAGGGCGCTCGCCTCGGCGATCGGCAGGAACTCGCCGGGCGGCAGGATGCGTCCGTCGTGCTGCGGCCACCGCACGAGTGCCTCCATGCCGACAGCGGCGCCGGTGGCCAGCTCCACGATCGGTTGGTAGTGCATGGTGAGCTCGTCGCTCTCGAGGGCACGCCGCAGTCGCGACTCGGTTTGCAGGCGGCTCACCACGGAGTCGTGCATCGAGGGGTCGAACACCACGAACGTGCCGCGCTCCCGCGACTTGGCGCGGTACATCGCGATGTCGGCGTCCCGCAGGACGTCGTCGGCGGCACCGTAGGGCACCTCGCTGGTGGCCACGCCAGCGCTCGCCGTGACCACGAGGGTGTTGCCCTGGATCTCGTAGGGCTGGGCGATCGCCTCCTGGATCTTGCGCACGACCGACGGGACCGCCGTCGTCGTGGCGAGGCCCTCGAGGAGCACCGTGAACTCGTCGCCGCCCAGGCGCGCGGCCGTGTCCGACTCCCGGAGGCAGCCGGTGATCCGTGCGGCGACCTGCTGCAGCAGCGCGTCGCCTGCGGCGTGCCCGAGGCTGTCGTTGACGAGCTTGAAGCCGTCGAGGTCGAGGAAGACGACGGCGAAGTGCCCCGCGTTGGTCCGGAGCCGCCGCGCGAGGGCACGGTCGAGGCGGTCGAGGAAGAGGGGTCGGTTCGGCAGCCCCGTGAGGGTGTCGAACAGCGCCTGGCGCCGGAGGCGGTCCTCGAGGTCGTGGCGCTCCGTGATGTCGGTCAGGGAACCGACGAGGCGCGTCGCGGGGCGGCCGTGCCCGGGGATGGCGAGGGCGCGGCACAGCACCCAGCGGTAGGTGCCGTCCTGGGCGAGGATCCGGTGCTCGTGCTCGAGGTCGGGTGCGTCCCCGCGGCAGCAGGCCTCGATGAGGGCCAGCAGGCCGTCCTGCTCGTCGCTGTGGACGCGCCCGAGCCACTCGTCGGGGGTGGCGCCGATCTCGTCCTCGGTGTGCCCGAGGAGCGACTTCCAGCGGGGCGAGTAGTAGATGGTGCCGCTGTCGAGGTCCCAGTCCCAGAGGCCGTCGTTCGCGGCGGCGGCCGCGAGGGCGTACCGCTCCTCGCTCGCCCTGATGCTCTCGGTGAGCGCACGCTCGCGGTCGTACGCGCGGGCGAGGTCTTCGCGCTGGTTCCGCAGTGACGTGACCATGACCTCGTAGTCGAGGGAGCCGGCGAGCATCGCGGACCACTCGAAGTACGTCTCGCGCCCGGTCAACGTCCGGAACTCGGGCGGCCCGACGACGGCCAGCAGGCCCCAGTCGTTGGCGCGCGTCTTCACCGGCAGGACGGCGGCCTGACAGCCGGGGTAGCGACGGACGACGTCGAGCAGGGCGGGTGGGGGGAAGGCGGACGACGTGGTCGGGCCGAGCTCGACCTCGACGTCACCGTGCGCGCTGACGATCTCGAGCTGGTGCGCGGCCGGGCCCTGCTCCGTCCACAGCGCCAGGCAGGCGGCCTGGATCGGTGAGGTGGCGAGCCAGTCGAGCGACTGGGCGGGGCGGTCGTGACCGGGGAGGAGACCCATGCTGAGGTCGTACTCCGCCCGCAACACGCGTTGCAGGTGGGCGCTGGTGCGCATCTCGGCTGCCGCACGGACGTTCCCGAAGTCGAGCGCGACCTCCCGGATCACGCCGTCGAGCCGGTTCCTGGTCCCGCCACCCTGCTTGCGTGCGCTCAGGCGGCGCGCCGCCCGCTGGAGCAGGGCGATGATGGCGGACGCCACCTCCGTGCGCGGCTGCGACGTGTGGATGACCTCCACGGCGGCGAGGAGCTGCGCCGATCGCTCGACGGACGCCGAGGGCTCGGGCCGCCGGGCGGGCGCCTCGCCCCGGGCCCCGTGGCGGGTCCCGTCTGGTGCGTGATCGGCCGGCGGCGCGTCCTCGGTCGGGGCCTCGGGGGCTGCCGCGTGATCGATCGAGGGTGCGCCCTCCGTCGACGCCTCGCCGCCGATCGACGCCGCGTCGCGCTCGCCGCGCCCACCCGTCGCCTCCGCGACGAGGGCTTCGGCGAGGGTGCGCGCCGCGTGCGCCACCTCGTCGGTGACGTCGCCGTCGCCGCGCCTGAGGACGCGCAGGAGGGCCTCGGCGATGGGCTCCACCGCCTCGGCGTCGCGGCCCATCGGCGGGATGTGGACGGCTGCCGCGCGGTCCTGGCCGCCCTGTGCCCCGCTGGGCGCGCAGCCGCACGAGCCGCGGACCACGAGCGAGCTGGGCACCACGTACCGCACGGCGTCGACGTGCTGACCGCGGATCATCGCGTCCAGGAGGCCGACGGCGCGCGCGCCGACGCGCCCCACGTGCTGGTTGACCGTGGTGAGGCTGGGGTGCTGGTACTGGGCCGGTGCCGTGTCGTCGAACCCGATGATCGCCTGGTCACGCGGCAGCTCGTAGCCGGCCTCCCGCAGGGTCTTCATCATGCCGATGGCGTTGAGGTCGTTCCCGGCAATGACGGCCGTGCTCGGGAGGCCGGCCGCGATCATCGCGTTGGCGGCCGTGACGCCGCCCGACTCCATGCTGTTGCCCGTGTCGAAGAAGAGCTCGGGGTCTGCGACCAGGCCGTGGCTGGCCAGGGCCGCGCAGTACGCCTCGTGCCGCTCGTGCAGGTCGGACTGGGCGTCGAAGCCCGCGAACGCGATCCGGGTGTGGCCGTGCGCGACGAGGTGGGCGACCGCCTCGTAGATCCCGCCGTAGTTGTCGGGGGCCACGTGCGGCACGGCGAGCCCGGGTACTGCATGGCTGAGAAGCACGACGGGACGCCCGGTCGCGGCGAAGTCCCGCACGACGTCGCCGGTTGCTGCATTCGTCACGACGATGAGGCCGTCCATCCGGTCCCAGGCGACCTCGCCCTCGACGTCGGGGACGCCGACGTAGTCGTCGCCCAGGGCCGCGTCGAGGGTCTGGATGGCGAGGGACCGGCCACCCAGCTCGGCAGCCGCGCCGGCGATCCCGGCGAGGACCGCGCCGAAGTACGGTCCCGACACGAGTGGGACCAGAACCCCGTACGTCCGTTCCTCCGACACCGCGCCTCCCCTCGGTCCTCGTGCTGCGCCGTGGGGCCCGTCCGGCCCGCTGCGTGGCGACCCGCGCACCCCTCGGCGTGCCGAGCGCCGCGCACGCTCACGCCACCTCTCTGATCGGCTGTCCGGAGTCCGGACGTGAGGGATCTGCACCACCGGTGACGGTTGTCACGGTCTTCGGCGGTGATGCCCCGAGATCAGCCCCTGCGTCGCGTGGAGGGCTGTCGCGTGGTGGGGAGGTGCGGGCGTCGCCTGTTCGCGCGCCCTCGCCCGGGATCCACGTGCGTTCGGGGCGGCCGACGGCGCGTCCGTCGATCTCGTGCGGCCGGCCGTCCGCGAGGACGCGGCCCGCCGGCGCCGTGATCACGTACCGCACGCGCGACGTCCCGTCCGGACACAGGTCCGCCGGGCAGGTGAAGCGGGTGACGACCAGGTCGCGCCGGTGGATCTCGTGGTGGTGGAACGAGCAGACCAAGGCGCCGTCCACGACCGTCGTCGCGCCGCCGTCCCGGTCCCACCACACGAGGTGGTGCACCTCGCACCAACGTGCCGGCGTCGTGCACTCAGGCCAGAGGCAGCCCTTGTCGCGGGCCGTCACCGCTCGGCGTTGAGCCGGAGTGTGCGAGCGGGTGGTGCGCCCGACGTCGAGCGGCTCCGAGCGTTCGTCGACGACGACGCGCGTGAGTTCGCAGTCGCAGAGCGCCCGGGCGGCCTCGGAGTCAGGGGCCGGCGTCCCGTCGTCGAAGGTCACGCTCGGCGCCCCCTGCCACGCACTGCGGTCGCCTTCGCTGGTGCGGCGGCCGCCCGGGCGTGCACCCGCTCGCGCGCGGGCGCGGTCCCGCAGGCCGCGCCAGGCGGGCAGCGTCATCACGAGCGAGACGTGGGGGCGCCGCCCGGCAGCGCCGTCGGCTCGGGGTGGCTCGGCCAGTGCTGCGCCGACCATCGCGTCGAGGGCGTCGGCGTTCCGCTGCTCGCGGCTGCGCGCGTCGTCCGGACCTGGCTTGCCGATGACGGCCTCGAGGGCGAGCGCGAGGCGATGACCTGCCACCGGGTCGAGGCGCCCAGAGATCCGTGCGCCCGTCGCCGTCTGCGCCACCGACAGGAATCGGGCCGCGCGCGCATCCTGGTGCCCCGCCTCCGCTGCCGCGTGATCTGCCTGCGCGGCCCACGCCGCCGCGGCCCTCGCGAACCGGCCCGCGTCCACACGGCCGGCGGTCTCCACGAGTTCCGCCACGGCACCCGGGGCCGCAAGCGCGTCGCGCACGGATGGCGGCGCCGTGGCGGCGAGACGCGCGAGGACGTCCACGTGCTCGAGCGAGACCCGCCCCGCGCCGACGGCGTCGCGGAGGCCGGGCATCGTCGTGAGCGCTTCGCCCCTGCGCAGCTCCGCCGCCGCGGCGCGCTCACCCTGACGGGTGGCCTTGCCCCGCGCGGCCGCGAACGAGCGCTCTCCCGAACCGGCCCACGGACCGTGCTCCCGCTCGACCACGAGCAGCTGGGCCCGGGCGCTCGCGAGAGTCGTCATCGCGCGGTCGAGCACCGCGATGACGCCCGCTCTCCGTTCCGCGGGCCACGCGACGGACCCGGGCACCGAGCGGGCGAGGGCGTCTGCCGCAGCGAGGAGAGCCGTCGGGTCGGGCGGTGCGGAGGCGGGCGGGGCGGTCTTCACCGGTCCCTGCGTAGCGAGCGCGCCGGGGCTCTCCGGGCCCGCCGCAGCACGCGATGACCCGGGGGACTCGACGGAATTGATCGAACGCATGTATGAATAGTACATGACGCGACGAATGGGGCGCAACGGGCACCGCGGGGGGCGGGGGGCCGCGCGCTCGACGCAGCACAGCAGTGGTCGCAGAGCGACGTGCGCGCGACCCGCGGGTCCGGGGGGCGGGCGTCCTCCACAGGCCCGCTGCTCCACGGCTGGTCCGCCGCTCGATCTACGGGTCTGCCGCTCGACGTACTGGCCCGCCGCTCGACGTGCTGTTCGGCCGCTCGATCTACGGGCCTGCTGCCCGACGGGCTGGTCAGCCGCTCGACGTGCGGGTCTGCCGCCCTGGCGCGCGGACCTACCGCCTGAGCGCGCGGACCTACCGCCCGGGCGCCAGGAGCTGGCTCACGGCGGCGAAGGCGTCCGGCTCGATCGCGTACCAGGTCTCACGCCCCCGGCGCTCGCGGATCAGGAAGCCGGCGTCGTGCAGGACGCCCAGGTGGTGCGTCACGGTCGGCTGGGCCACCGCCAGCCGCGCGACGAGGTCGCGGGTCACCGCACGGCCGTGGGGCGCCGCCCGCACGAGGCTCACGATCCGCAGTCGCACGGGGTCGGCGAGCACCCGCAGGGCGGCGGCGAGCTCCGTCGACTCCGCCTCCGGCAGCTCGCCGGCCAGTACGGGGGAGCAGCAGAGGTCCTTCACGGCAACTGCGTCGCGCATCTTGCCCTCCTATCGATCTCGGTCTATCTTATCGATCGCTGTCAATACATCGATACTGATCGATATCTGGAGGGTCCCATGTCCGGACTGCTCGACCTCCTCGGAGCCGTGGCAGGCGACGTCGGTACGACCATCGCCCACAACTGGCCGTACCTGCTGCTCGCCGTCGTCGTCGCCTCGCTCGTGCAGGTGTACGTGGGTGCCGAGCACCTCGCGCGCTGGCTGCGGCGACGCACGGTCGTCGCGGTGCTCGCCGCCGTCGTGGTGGCCTCCGTGACCCCCTTCTGCTCCTGCGGCACCACGGCCGTCGTCCTCGGGGCGCTCGCGTCGGCCGTCCCGTGGGCTCCCGTGGTCGCCTTCATGGTGTCGTCGCCGCTGACCAGCCCGCAGGAGTACGTCCTGTCGGCGGGGCTGTTCGGGCCGGGCTTCGCGACGACGTACTTCGTCGCCGCGATCGTGATCGGCCTCGCCGCCGGGGCGGCGACGCACCTGATCGAGCGCACGGGCTGGCTCGTCGGGCAGGCGCGGATGGCGGCGCCGTCCGGGAGCGACCTGGCCGACGACGGCGCGCCGCGGATCGCCGAGGGGGGCTCGGCATGCGCGTGCGACGCCGGAGCGTCGTCCGGGGCCGAGTCGTCCGGGGCCGAGTCGTCCGCCGCGGTGGCGGACCGCGGGTCCCGCGCGAGCCTTACGGTCCTCGAGCCCGAGGTGAGCCCCTCCGCTTCCTGCTGCGGGGCTGCTGGTGCGGCGCCGGGCGCTGGGCCCCAGGGCCGCCGCGACCTGCGCCTGCCGGCTCTCCGGGCCGCCCTCCTCGAGAACGGGCGCCGCCTCGCCGTGTACTTCCTCGGGTTCGCGGCACTGGGCTACCTGCTGATCGAGCTCGTGCCGACGGACGTCCTCACTACCTACCTGGGCGGCGACTCGCCCTGGTCGGTGCCGCTCGCCGCCACGCTCGGCGTGCCCGTCTACGTCAGCAGCGATGCGTCGCTGCCCATGGTCGCCTCGCTGGTGCAGGGCGGGATGGGCGTCGGTCCGGCGCTGGCGTTCCTCGTGACCGGTGCCGGCACGAGCGTCGGCGCGTTCTCGGGGATGCTGCTGATCGCGCGATGGCGGGTGGTGGCCCTCGTCGTCGGCTCCCTGTGGGTGGGCGCGGTGCTGCTCGGCTGGCTCGCCCCGCTCTGGCTCTGAGCTCGCCTACCTCCGGACCGTCGTCCCCAGCGGGCCCGACGGTCCGGGGGTGGCGTCGGCGCCCTCGTCTAGGCTCGCCGCAGACGTCGCGCCGCTCCTCAGGCGCGGCACGTGGTGAGGTGAAGCATGCGAGTTGCCCGGTTGCACGGCGTCGGGGACGTCCGGGTGGAGACGGCGACGGACCCGGTCGCGGGCGACGGCGAGAGCCTGGTGCGGGTGACAGCCGTCGGGCTCTGCGGGTCGGACCTGCACTGGTTCGCCGAGGGCGCGATCGGCGACGCCGCGCTGAGCAGCCCGCTGGTGCTGGGCCACGAGTTCGCCGGGGTCGTCCTGGGCGGCCCGCTCGACGGGCAGCGCGTGGCCGTGGACCCCTCCGACTCCTGTGGCACCTGCCCGCAGTGCCGCGAGGGCAACACGAACCTGTGCCCTCAGGTGCGGTTCGCGGGGCACGGCCGCAACGACGGCGGCCTGCGCGAGCTGATCGCCTGGCCCACGCGGCTGCTCCACCCGCTGCCCGACGGCCTCTCCGACGCCGACGGCGCGATGCTGGAGCCGCTCGGCGTCGCCCTCCACGCCCTCGACCTGGCGCACCTGCGCGTGGGCGCGACGGTGGCCGTCGTCGGCTGCGGACCGATCGGGCTCTGCGTCGCGCAGCTGGCGCGGGTGGCCGGCGCCGGGCGTGTCGTGG